>CAJGDF010000074.1 GCA_904502105.1 uncultured Clostridia bacterium | reverse complement strand
TCCCATATAGACCGTAGGATGATTCTGAATGAATTGGCGTACCCGGTCCAGGGTCTCACGCGCGGCAACGGGATCATCAAACACAACGGAGAGTTTGTTTTCATACAGTGCCTCAACGGTCGATCTTGTCTCCCCATATTTTTCGATCTGTCCGCAATTCATCGCAAGGAGCTTGTTGCTTACGGGAATAACATCTTCGAGACGGTGTTCTGTTATAACGACCGTCAGTGAAAGATCTCTGTTCAATTTTGCGAGTGTTGCAATGAAATCTGCCGCAGCAATAGGGTCAAGCTGAGCGGTGGGTTCGTCCAAAATCAATATATCGGGCTGCATTACCATTACGGATGCGAGGTTTAAAAGTTGCTTTTGTCCACCCGAAAGCTCATTTACACCTTTTTCAAACCAGTCTTCTATTCCGAAATAACAGGTCATTTCCGAAACTCTTCTGCGGATAACATCCTGCGAAAGCCCCATGTTTTCCAAACCGAAGGCCAATTCGTGCCAGACTTTATCCGTAACTATCTGTTCTTCCGGACGCTGGGCAACAAAACCTATTGAGCACGCAGTTTCTTCTTCGCTTAGGGTACAGATATCTTTCCCTTTATAATATATCTTGCCCGAAATCTCACCTAAAGGTGTTATTTCGCGTTTAAGCATTCTCATAAGCGTTGATTTACCGCTTCCTGTGGCACCGCAAACAGTAACAAAGTCGCCGCGTTCAACTGTGAAAGATATGTTTTTCAGCGCTTCTTTCTCGCAAAGCGGGTATGAAAAATTCAGATCTTCGATTTTAAGTATTTCCATCTTATCTTTTCCTCCGCTTCCGTTATTGTCGGTAAAAATGCTAAAATCCCGTATGAAATGTATGTTATAAGTGTTATTATGTCGGATTCTGCTTTAACAATTGCAGGATAAAACCTAAAGTCAACAGATCCAAGGAGTATTCCCGTTAAAATAACGGCAAAAAGAATTATCGTCGTTGAAGTTAAAACAATATCCTGCCGTCTGAATTTGAATATCGAAAAATGAGTTCGTCTTTTTATTCCGTAACCTCTTGCTGTCATACTGTCGGATGTTATTACGCCGTTTTCAAGCACCCACGTTACCATTACAGAAAAAACTCTTATTCCGCCTCTTATTTTTCCAACAAGATCGTTATCTTTGTATAGACCGAGAGCCTGTTGGGCATGAATGACTTTTTGTGTCTGTTTTTCAAAAAGCGGTATATATCGAAGTGTCATCGAAAGTATCAAAGCAAACTTCGGAGATACGCTTCCGAGTAAGTACAGCAGCTTGTCGCTGGTCATTATCTGTGAAAATGTTCTGAACCAATATATTATGCCTATTATCATAAGCCCCGAAACGATCCCGTAAAGTGTTGCTTCGAGCGTGATCGGGTTATCGTTTATAACGAGCAGAACCGTCGCTCCGTTATGGTTAAACAGAGGATTGATGAAAACCGTTACCGCAAACATCAATAAGAAGAACAGATGTGAGGCTCCGCCCGAAAATCTGTTGCGTACAAAAAAAGTAACAAATGCACCGATAGCCGACAATAAAATAATTATCGGGTTCATCTTTGCCATGCTCAGTGAAATTACTGCCGCAAAATATACAAAAACAGCTATCGGGTTATATCCGTCAAATGCCTTCACTGTCTGTTCCTCCTTTCTTAATCAATATCGTTGCCGAGTTCAAGTGAATAGTGCCATTCTATAATGTCGCCTGCTTTAAGTTCATAAGCATCACAGCCAACGGAAAGTCTTTCTCCGTTAACGTAATATACCCATCCCGAGATATCTCCGAAATCAAGCTCATATATGTAATTTATGCCTGACATATATTTCAGCCCATCTGCACCTGTGCTTTCAAGATGAATTGAATGTTTCTTTGCCGCGTCAATAAGAACATCGTAAACGGTGTATCCTTCGGCTATATCAAATTCGGTTTCGTCAAGAATTATACCGTTTTCGGGGATAAACTCAAGATTTTTATCTTTGATCTTGTCGCAGCGTATCTGCATTGTAACTGTTCCGATTACTTCACGTTCAAGATCAGCCGTTGAGTAATAATTGTCAGCCGTCTGGATATCAGTAAAAATAATTATGCATATAAGAATGGCGGTTGAAACAATTATCAGAATAAAGGTCGATGCTTTTTGTTTTTTTATAATGCAAATTATTATCAATAAAACAGCAATTACAGCCGCCGCAATGCTTAACCAAGCCTTATAGCCGAATGTTTTTTTTGCGTTTACAATATCTTTTATAGGTTCATTGTCCACAGGTTTATCTTCATTTTTCGGCTCTTCGGAAATGTTTGATTCTTCCGTTTCGGGCTTTTGTTCAACAGGATCCTCTGTTATTATAATTTCATCTTCTTCTTTTTCAAAGATGAAAAGGGGACCTTTGCCTGCATAAAATCTGTTTAATGCCGTTAATCCCAAAAATACCTGGTATGTTGCCATCGGGTTCGAGTCTCCGTCTTCGGTATGCTTAAAGCTGCCGTCCGAAAGGAGATATTTTTTTATTCCGTAAAGAACATCGTTTTCGTTTTTTACAAATCTTTCGTCCGTTAATGGATCAATACCAACAGATGTTAAAGCAATTATAACCTGTGCCACGCTGTCGGGATTTGCAACCCCGTAACTTGAAAAATCACCGTCTTCAAGCTGACGTTCCGAAAGATTTTTTATTGCTTTATCTATCGATTCGGTTACTTCTGCTTTTGTTTCTCTATGCGGTGCCAATGCCTGAACGGTCATTGCCGTGATATCGGTGTCGGAATACTGCCCCGTAAGCGCCCAGCCGCCATCGGAAAGCTGAAGAGACAGGAGCTTGTCTATAATTGTTTCGGTTGTATATGTCGAGGATTGTGCACCGTTATTCAAAAGATGAAGACCGAAAACAAAGCTCATAATTCCAAGCTCGCCGATTGTTGTTTCTGTTATTTGCTCAACTTTTTCAGAGTCTTCTTTTCCTGCCGCAATCAGCGAAAGTGCATATTTTTGTTTTGTTACCGCATTTTTAACATCATTCTCATCGAGGAATTTTTCCATTGCCGCCGCAAAGCCCGAAAGGTCATATTGGGCAGACAAAGAATAGTCCAAAATTCTCTGAGAGAAAGCTATAGCATAAAATTCTGTGCCGTTGCCCGCTCCGTCAGCCAACCATTTAAGGGTATCGTTTTCATTTTCTTTAGTCAGGTTAAAACTGACAATATCGTCGAGGAGATCGTTAATCTCCCCGACGGTATTTGTCTGTGCAAAAGATGTTATTTGAATTGATGTGCCGATAAATATTACCGCTAAAATAACGGCTATTATCTTATTTTTCATTTACTGTTCCTTTTCTTGCAATCACATAAGCGCCCATTGCCGCAACTGCCATAACAGCGAATATTATCATATTGCCGTCAGAAGTGGAGGGGTTAGCTGCTTTATTGATCTCTGCATTACATACAGGGGGAATGAGAGTCATTGTTTCGGAAACGGCACTCAAGGTGTAAGCTCCTGCTTTGTCAAATTTAACGGTTACTTTACCTTCAGCGTCTGTAACAAAATCGGTTTTTTCACCGTTAACAGTTATTGTTGCGCCTTCAACAGGAAGAGTTACAGGTGCCCAGTTTGCATCGTATCCTGCAGCAGAAAGGGTAAGTGTGATTTCCTGACCTTCGTTTGCTTCAAGCTCTGTGGACTCAAAGAATGTGTATGTATCGGAGAAGCCCACGGTGTCTGTATAAACATATGCATAAATGTAGTCGCCGTCTTTTATGGGATCAGCAAGGCTCATGGGGTTTGAGTTGTTGATCTGATAACCGTAGCTTCCGCCGTTTTCAACGCCCCAAAGCTTAACCATTGAAATGCCCCACTGTGAATCTTCTGCCTTGAATCCTGCTTCTGCACCGCCATCAAAGTTTGCTTCGTGTGCTGCATAAATAGCATCGGAAATAGATATTACGCCGTCACCGTCTGCGTCTGTTACTGTAACACTGCCATGCGAAACGACTTGTCCGTTTGCGATTGTTACTGTTGCTTCAACGCCCTGTGCCGCCATAGGAATCGCACAAAGAGAGAGTATTATTGCCGCAACGATAAGAGTTCTGATAAAGTTTTTCATTTTATTATCATCCTTTTATTAAATTTCGATCTTCCTCAGGATCGATTATTTTATTGTTTTTTTAAGCTCTGTTTTCTTTCGTTTTAACTCAATTCTTTTTTGCTTTTTCTCTTCCTCCCGTGTCGGGTCTGCGTCTTTTATGCCTGCCGCTTCAAGCGCTCTCGGCCAAGGGCCTAAAAATGCTTTTATTGCAACGATTTCTTCATTTGTAAAATCAGAACGTGCCGGAAAACGCGAAACTCCGTTTTTTTCAAGCTCTTTTTTCTTTTCACATAAAATAGTTATACAATCTTCTTTATTCATATTTTTACCTAAATAAAAAGCGCCTTCTCCGTTTGAACGAAGAAAAGCGCAACTGTTTCCGATTTCGGGCAATTATAAAAAAGGGTATAATTATCCTGCAATGTGAAACGGCTGCATTCTTCTTTACCCAAAAATGTTTCTTGCCCTTGCTTTACGGTGAGTGTTCCGACTTTTACGGTAATGGCAGTTGCGACGGATTTACACCGAACTTCCCTCTGATCGGGCATCGCCCGAACCGTATTGCAAAATATTTACTTGTTATCGTGATTATATCATAACACAAATAAAAAGTCAATACAACTTTTTTGTTTTTTTGAAATAATCGGATATTTTACTCCTTATTTTTACTGGTTTTTATAAAATAGAGAACACCGCGATTTATTACGGGTGTTCTCTGTTTATCTTTAGTTTTTCATCAATTTATTTTGTTTCTTTACTATAATTATATAGCTTACTATGCTGAATATTATGCCGTATACCGTTGCGAGGGGGGCTGCAAGTCCGATATGCGTCAATGTAGCATTTTCAAGATTTGCAAGTAACCATGATAACGGAACACGGAAGAGGAAAGATGCCGTGATGCCCTGTACCATTGCGTATGTCGTTTCTCCGCATCCGCTGAAATATCCGAGAAAACTGAACAGTGCGCATGTGAGAAGACAGTCTGATGAAAATCCTCTTAAATAAAGAGCAGACTGTTCAATTACAGACGGGTCGTTTGCAAAGATAGAAGAAAGCGGTGCCGCAAAGAAAAAGCCGAGCAGGAACAACACAAATCCGCCAACGCTTCCCGCGAAAATACCCGTAAACATACCTTTTCTTGCTCTGTCAAGCTTTCCTGCACCGTAGTTTTGCGCAACAAAAGCCGTGATACCGGACATTACAGCTGACGGAACGAGGAATATAAAGCCCGTAACTCTCTGTGCAACTCCGTAACCTGCAGATTCCGCAAGACCGAAATCGTTTGTTATTGCGTTAACGATAAGGAATGAAAGATGCGTAAGTCCGTCCTGGAGCGCGATAGGCGTTCCTATCTTGATGATTATAGAAAGTTCTTCTTTATGTATACCTATATCTTTTAATGAAAATTTAAAAGGCAGATTTTGCTTTCTTATAATAACAAGAGATAAAACCACCGATACTGCCTGTGCCAATATCGTTGCGAGTGCCGCACCTGCAACGCCCATTTTGAATACGGCGATGAACAGGAGGTCTGCTATTATGTTAACACCGCATGCTATTGCCACAAATATCATCGGTAATGTTGAGTTGCCGAGCCCTCTGAAAATACCGCCGATGACATTATACGCTGTGATAAAAATTATACCTGCCGAACATATCCTGACGTATGTTACAGTGTCGTCAAACGCTTCTTCCGGGGCTTTCATCAAGGCAGCTAACGGTTCTGCAAAAATTATCATTAAAACCGTTAATGCTACTGACAGTACCGCAAAAAGAAATATAGCGGCGCCGATGGCTCTTCCCGCTTTTTCAGGTGAATTTTCGCCTATTCGCCTTCCTATAAGGACAGTAGTGCCGACAGCAAAGCCGTTTATTATAGTTGTTACGAGCATCATAACGGAACTGCCTGTTCCTACGCCCGAAACACCTGCCGCGTCGCCGAATTTTCCGACGACCATCAAGTCCACAGCACCGTACATTGCCTGTAAAAACAAGGCTGCAAATATTGGCACCGAGAACATGAGAAGAGGGGAAAGAATTTTCCCCTCAGTAAAATTTATACTGTTTTTATTTCTCATTTTTAATTAATTGGAGTATGTTCCCTCTATTTCTTCAACAGAACCGGGAGCAACTTCAGGTTTAACAAATGTTGAATTATCGATTTTTTCTTTGAGAAGACTGTAATATTTATCTTCGTCAAACGGGATATCAACCCAGTCACCTGTCCATGCGGAAAGATGCATTGCATTGGATACCGTAAGACCTCTTATGCCTTCGATACCCGGAGCGAGGAGGGGAGTGCCGTTAAGAATACTGTCGATAAAATTATTTAATATGCCCGCATGCTGTTCGCCTGCATTGTCAAACTTGATCTCTTCGATTTCGCAAGTGGGGCCGACATATCTTGAAGATGTGTCCATCGTGTTTTCTCTGACGGAGGTGCTGTTCTTATAATGAATGAACTTTCCGCCTTCAACCACAACTTTTCCGAGGTCGCCTGCGATCTCAAGTCTGTTTGTACCGGGAAATTCGCCCGTTGTCGTCATAAACATACCCGTAGCGCCGTTTTCGTATTCGTACATAGCGGTAACACAGTCTTCAACTTCAATATTATGAAATTTACCGAATTCCGCTTTTGCAAAAACACGCTTCGGAACACCGCAGATCCACTGCATAAGGTCGATCTGATGAGGACATTGGTTAAGAAGAACGCCGCCGCCTTCGCCTGCCCATGTAGCGCGCCATCCGCCGGAATTATAGTATGCCTGAGTTCTGTACCAGTCGGTAATTATCCAGACAACTCTTGTCAATTCGCCGAGTTCGCCGTTTTCAACCATAGACTTAAGCTTCTGATATGCGGGATTGGTTCTTTGATTGTACATTATTCCGAAAACCTTGCCCGATGCCTGTGCCGCTTCGTTCATTTCGCGGACAGCCTTTGTATAAACACCTGCAGGTTTTTCGGTTAAAACATTAAGGCCGTTTTTGAACCCGTCAATAGCGATCGGAGGATGAAAATAGTGCGGTGTTGCAATAACTATCGCATCAACCTCTCCCGAACGTATAAGATCTTCCGAACGGTCAAATGTTTTAACTTCAGGACCGACTTCTTTGCTTACAATATCAAGTCTTTTAGGGTCAATATCGCAAATTGCGGTCAGTTTTACGTTTTTAAGTTTGCCCGTAACATAGTTTTTTACATGACTGTAACCCATGTTGCCGAGGCCGATTATGCCTAAACGGACTATACCCATAAAGACACCTCTTTAGCTTTTATTTGTTTCCGTAAGTGTTGGAAATATCAACAACCTTGCCTGCTTCGGCTTCGGGTTTAACGTATCTTGAGGTTGCGATCTTTTCTTTGAGAATTTCGTAGTATTTATCTTCATCGAGCGGAATATCTACCCAGTCACCTGTCCATGCGGAAAGATGCATAGCGTTGGAGACTGTAAGACCGCGGATACCTTCAATACCGGGAGCAAGAAGCGGAGTGCCGTTAAGAATGCAGTCAACAAAGTTGTTGAGAATGCCTACGTGCTGTTCACCGCCGTTGTCGAATTTGATTTCTTCAACTTCGCAGCTCAAACCGCCGAATCCGTTGTCTCCGCCCATTGTGTTTGCTTTAACTGATCCGCTGTTTTTATAATAGGTGAATTTACCGTGTTCGATAACAACTTTACCGAGGTCACCGGAAACTTCAAATCTGTTAGTGCCGGGATATTCACCGGTTGTTGTTACAAAAAGACCTTTTGCGCCGTTTTCGTATTCGTAAACAGCTGTTACGTTATCTTCAACTTCGATGTCGTGATACATACCGAAATCAGCCTGAGCAAATACTCTCTTGGGAACGCCGCAGATCCACTGCATAAGGTCTATCTGATGGGGGCACTGGTTAAGAAGAACGCCGCCGCCTTCGCCTGCCCATGTTGCACGCCATCCGCCGGAATTGTAGTATGCCTGAGTTCTGTACCAGTCGGTGATGATCCAGGTGGCTCTTGTCATTTCGCCAAGAACGCCTGTTTCAAGCATTTCTTTAAGCTTCTGATATGCGGGATTTGTTCTCTGGTTAAACATAAGACCGAAAACCTTGCCGGATGCTTCAGCAACTTCGTTCATTTCACGGACAGCCTTGGTGTAAACACCTGCAGGTTTTTCGGAAAGTACGTGAAGACCGTTTTTGAAACCGTCAATTGCGATCGTCGGATGGAAATAGTGCGGAGTTGCGATAAGAATAGCATCAACTTC
>CAJGDF010000073.1 GCA_904502105.1 uncultured Clostridia bacterium | reverse complement strand
TCAAATAAGCATATTTGCAAAAGAAGTGATCGACACAAGGTGTTTTTCCGAAAAACATGCCGTACTGAGTGCAAAAACAGCTCCGACAGAGTCCGATCTCGGCTGGCCGCAGGAATGTATAATCAGAGATACCTATAAAAACAGAATGACTTTTTACAGAACATCCGATAAAAAGATCGGATTGACATACGAAAAACCGATCATTCTGCCGCAGATAATCGGCAGCGGACATAAGTTTGAATATATGCAGCAGATACTTTCATCTATGTTTTTTGCAATTCCAAACACAATGTTAACCGAAAAAGATTTGATTTTTGAGGAAAAGGCTTCGGTTTCAAAAACAGGGATACTGCGTTCTCCCGAATTTGAAAATCTATATATATTTAAACATCCTTACGCCAACGGCATACTGTCTGCCATAAAGGGTGCAAAAAGTTTCGGATCAATAGCCGACAAGAGCAGAAAGTAAAACAAGAGCAAGCTTTTGTCTGTAACATTCATCGGTCAAAAGAGCTGTGTCCTCCGTATTTGAAATAAATCCGCACTCGACAAGAACGGCCGGATTTTCAACTGTCTCTGTAAGATAAACCGAAGACGGTGCTTTTTTGACCTCCCTCATTCTGTTCGAAAGCTCCGCTCCTGAAACTGCAGAATATATCTTTTTTGCAACGTTTTCGCTTTCGGATGACTTATGCCCGTAAAAAACCTGAAAGCCTTTATCATTTGTACCTGTTGAGCTGTTCATATGTATCATAACAAAAACTGCGGACGGGAATTCTGCGGCAAGTGAAGCCCTCGCAAGTATATCGTCACGTTTTCTGAATGATGACGGATCACCGTCGGTATCACAGTCGGATGTTCTTGTCATAATATGACCGACACCCGCAAGATAAAAAAGATCGGACAGCTTCAATGCAACATCAAGATTGAGGTCTTTTTCGTTTGTACCGTCAATCCCGACCGCACCGCCGTCTGCGCCTCCGTGACCTGCATCAATGATAAATTCAGGTGCATTTTCCGCCGAAAACGGAAGTGAACAAAAAAAGACAATAAAAAAAGATAAAAAAAACACAAATGTTTTCATTTTTTTCTCCTTAGGGGATTGAAATTTCTCTGAAAATATAGTATAATAGATAAAGAACTACATGACAATTATTTTTGGAGGTTTTATTAATATGTATTCTGCAGGTGATTTCAGGAACGGTCTTACCTTCGAGATGGACGACACTGTTTACTCTGTCGTTGAGTTCCAGCATGTTAAGCCCGGTAAGGGCGCAGCTTTCGTTAGAACAAAAATCAGAAATGTTGTAACCGGAAGCGTAGTTGAAAGAACTTTCAACCCCACCGAAAAATTCCCCGCTGCATTTGTTGAAAGAAAAGATATGGAATATCTTTACAACGACGGCGAACTTTACTACTTCATGGATACCGAATCTTTCGAACAGGTTCCCCTCAACGCTGACATTCTTCCCGACAACTTCAAGTTTGTTAAAGAAAACACCGTTGTTAAGATCCTTTCCGTTAAAGGCAAAGTATTCTCTGTAGAACCCCCCTTCTTCATGGATCTTCAGGTTACCGAAACCGAACCCGCTGTAAGAGGCGATACTTCTACAAACGCTCTCAAATATGCAACCCTCGAAACAGGTGCTGAAATCAGAGTTCCCCTCTTCATCGAAGAAGGCGAAATGATCAGAATCGACACCAGAACCGGCGAATATTTGGAAAGAGCATAAAGAACGCTTCGCGTTCTTTGAAGTAAAAAGCCGTTGGCTTTTTCTTCGGTCATACTAAGTATTTTATATTTTAAAACGCTTCGCGTTCTTTGAAGTAAAAAGCCGTTGGCTTTTTCTTCGACAGTCATTATTTCCGACAAGACTACAAGCAAAAACGCTTCGCGTTCTTTGGAAGCAAAAAGCCTTTGGCTTTTTCTTCGGTTAATTAAAAATCAACAAATTGACAGAAGCCCGCATAGGGCTTTTGTCATATAAAAAATAAGTTAAAGCGAGAATGAGACAATGAAAAAGAGTGAAGAATTCATCAGACTTGAAGAAGAGTATCAAAATCTTAAAAACAGAGGCAAGCTTGAGGGCGATGTTCTTGAGTTTACCGAAGCTATGTTTGATATGCTCAACAAAAACGAAATGCGACTCAGCGATATGGAAGAGCGTCTTTTGAAGCTTGAGGATTTTTCAGACATTCTCAGCATGGATCTCTACGATATCCAATCTGTTTTACTCAAAAATCTCGGTTCGGATGTTTTTTCCGAAGACGATGAAGATGAGGAAGAGATCGGACTGTTCGACAACCACCGTCATTGCCACGAAGACGGCTGCGATTGCGGCAGCTGTGAATGTGACGATTGCGGAAACGATAACGAAGAAGACGAGGAGGCATCGTTTATCCGTTGTCCGTTCTGCAACACTCTTATTTTCATAAACGGTGAAGACGGCGAAGAGCTTTCATGTCCGTTCTGCGGCGAAGCTTTTTTGAAGAGTGATGTTGTTTATTAATTAATATGCATAAACCAGAAAAATATCTCGGAACATAATTCCGAGATATTTTTTATTATTATTTTTCGTAAAGCTTAAGGAAATACGTTTCATTGCCCTCATAGGGGAATTCAAATGTCAGACATCCGTATTCAGGATAAGTTGCGATACCGGGCTGAAGAACGAATACCATTGAGCTGTCCGTAAGATAAAACTCCGTGCCGGAGATCGCACTGTTAAGAATATCAACATAGCCGTCAACAAATCTGTTGGGGTACTGATCTGCAACCGCAGAAAAACCGAGGAAAATGATGCTCATTATATCTTCGTTGCTGCCTGTTATTATCTCATCGGCATAAAGAGGAAGACCGACAGACATATCAAATACATCGGCATACGTTTCTTTACCGACGAAATCGTCAAACCGTTCCTCGTAATCTCTCTTGATTGAAAGGAAACAGTTTTTGTTGTACGTTACGATACAGGAAGCTTCAAACGTATACTTCTCGAACGATTCGGGGTCGTTTGCATATGCTTCAGTAACCTTTTTATCAAAATCGGCTTTTACGGCATCGACATAGGCCTGAGCATTGTCTGCATACATTTTATTTATTTCGTCAACATTTTCGAGATTTTCGGGGTTTGTTATAACCGGATACTGAGCGGAAACGGAGACAAGCTCTGTTCCGTCCTCTGCTTTAACACTGTCGGAGAGAGTTTTTATTTCGACTTTATACTCCGTTGAACGGGAAACAGATTCAATTTCGGCTTTATTGCCCTGATCCTTTTCAATTTCATCGGTCTGTTCATCGGGAGAACATGCGGCACAGGATATAAGTAAAACAAAAGAAAGAATAAGCAAAGATAATTTTTTCATTACGTTCACCTTACGTATAATTAGTATTATACAATTATATCATGTTTGCAGTTCAATGTCAATACATATGATCTTTATTTGGAATTTTAACTTGACAAAACGCTAAAGTACGTGATATAATAGGGCAAACAAAACCAAAGAAAAGAAAGGTTTAAAAAAATGGAAAAGATCATAACTACAGCGCAGGCTGAAAAGATATATTCGCAGATAAAAGATCTGCCCATCGTTGACTATCACTGTCATTTAAGCCCGAAAGAGATCTATGAAAATAAGGTTTTCGGCGACCTTGGCGAGATGTGGCTCGGCGGAGACCACTATAAATGGCGTCTTATGCGTTTTTACGGTATTGAAGAAAAGTACATTACCGGCAAAGACACCACAATGAAAGAGAAATACGAAAAGTTTGCCGAAGTTGTTTCAACAGCGTACGGCAACCCCATAAAAGACTGGTGCGAGCTTGAGCTGAAGCTTGTTTTCGGCATCGAAAAAGAGCTTTGTCCCGAAAATGCAGAAGAGATCTGGGAAGAAGCAAACAGAGTTATCAAAGAAAAAGGCCTTTGCCCGAGAAAGATGTTTGAGATGTTCAACGTTGAATATGTTGCAACGACCGACGAGGTTTGCGACAGCCTTGAATACCACAAGCTTCTCGCAAAAGACAGCACCTTAAAAACAAAAGTAGCCCCGTCATTCAGAGTTGATAAGCTCATAGTTTTTGATGCAAATTATCTTGACTATATCGAAAATCTCGGCAAAGTAAGCGAAACCGAGATAAAATGTCTTTGCTGTTTTGAAAAAGCTATTGCGAAGAGAATGGATTACTTTGTTGAAAACGGCTGTAAGTTCTCCGACGTAGGCATCGAAGGCTTCCCGACAAGAATTGCAGACAGAGACGAAGCGGCTGCTTCTTTTGAAAAGCTTATAAACAAAAAAGACCTCACCGCCGCAGAGGCAGAAGGTCTTCAGGGTTATTTGTTTGTGTTCCTCGGCAAAGAGTATGCAAAGCGCAATATGATAATGCAGCTTCATCTCGGTGCAAAACGTAACAGCAACACCAAGATGCTCGAAAATATCGGCAGAGATAGCGGTTTCGACTGCGTTGGCAAGCCGCTTGACACAGACTGTGTAACATCCGTTCTCGATCAGATGTTTGCTGACGGACTTTTACCGAAGACTGTTGTTTACACTCTTAATCCGTCCATGTATTACGAGCTTATAACCATGTGCGGCGCATTCCCCGGCACCGTTATCGGTGTTCCCTGGTGGTTCTGCGACCATAAAAAGGGAATTTTCGAGCTTTTCGAAACATTCTCATCCCTCGGCCATATCGGCGCGATGTTCGGCATGCTTACAGACAGCAGAAGCTTCCTTTCATATGTACGTCACGATTATTTCCGTCAGATCCTTGCTGAATATCTCGGCAGATTCGGCGACAGTGATAAGATAATTGAAACAGCGAAAAAGCTTTCTTATTTCAACGCTATCGGTCGTATACAGAAGTAAGAACCGAAAGAGCGCAAAGCGGTGCCGTAACTGCGCGAAGTATCCTTTTTCCCAAAGAAACGACAGGGATACCTTTTTGGATTGCAATTTCGGCTTCTTTATCAGAAAAACCACCCTCGGGGCCAACGGCGAAAGCCGCGCTTCGGGGGTCTTTTTTTGTTAAAATAACATCATAAAGGGGCAGATCTGCTTTTTCATGGAAGAAAGCGGAAATATCGGCAGCAGCAAGGCCATCTATCATTTCGGCAAACGTTACACCGGAAACGACCTCGGGGATACGGTCCCGACCTGCCTGCATAGCCGCCTGACGTGCGGTTTTGGCATATTTTTCGCCCTTTTCACGTTTTTCGGCAATACAGTTGGACGAAGAAAAGAAAACGATCTTATTTGCACCGAGCTCGACCGCCTGCTTTATGACATCCTCATTTGAGCCGCCCTTTAAAAGCGCGCAATAAACGGTTATATCTATTTTCGGCTCATTTTCAAATTCATAGCTTTTGATAAGCTCAAACGAAACGGAATTTTTGCGTACCTCTTTAACAACGGCATCGTAGTTCAATGCAACGCCGTCGCTTATTTTTATATCATCGCCCTCTTTTACTCGGAGAGCATGGAGATGTTCAACATCATTGCCCGTAACTGTAACGGTGTTATCCCGAATATCTTCGGGTGAAACAAAAAGTTTATGCATAATTATAACCGTGGCTTTCGTTCTCGAAAGCATACCTTTCTTTTGTTATTGTGGCTGGTTTTGGAACAAAATTGCTGTTGTTAAAACAGCAAAAGCCACAAAACACGTTTGAAAGAGCTATCTTTCAAACTCTTTCCTTTAATCAAAAATGTGAGCTGACTTCGTTTTCGTCTTTTAACAGCTTATATTCTATCGCTTCAACAAGCGCCGCCTGCGAAGCGTGGATGATATCTATTGAAACGCCGACTGTTGACCAGATATCCTTGCCGTCAGTCGATTCGATAAGAACACGGACGGTAGCACCTGTAGCGGAGCGGTTATCCATCGCCTGTACCTCATAGTTTATAAGGCGGACCTTATCGAGAGTTGGGTAAAATTCGCGGAGCGCCTTTCTTAAAACCTTACCGATAGCGAGAACAGGGCCGTCACCGTCGGTTGCCGCCATTTCTTTCTGGTTGCCGACGCTTACTTCTGCAACGGCAATACTCTTACCCGTTTCACCCGCACGCGCCTCGTTAATGACCTTGTAAAAATCAAGAACGAAATATTTACGGTAAAGACCGAGCTCTTTTCTGATAAAAAGCTCAAGTGATGCGGGGGCAGACTCAAAATGATAGCCCTGAGCCTCTTTTGCACGTACCGCAGAAAGGATAGAATCGACCTTATCGGAATCTTTATCTATATTTGGATCTACGCGGCGAAGCATCGGCAAAAGAGTGTTTTTGCCGCTTATCTCGGAAAGAAGGATTGTTCTTTTAT
Source organism: uncultured Clostridia bacterium (assembly GCA_904502105.1). Classification (GTDB taxonomy): domain Bacteria; phylum Bacillota; class Clostridia; order Oscillospirales; family UBA644; genus HGM12619. Next base: position 2,039 of record CAJGDF010000073.1, on the reverse strand, counting down.
TGCCGATAGAATAAGGATCGATATGTTCGAAGGTTGCGGGATTTTTGCGGACGGCATCGGCGTGAGTGCCTGCCTTGTGAGTAAAGGCTGCGGTGCTTATATACGGCATATCGTGAACAGAGACATTTGATATTTTTGCAACGGATTGAGCAACACCTGTAAGACTGCGGATACGTTCACCGTCCAAAACATCATACCCGGATTTGATCTGCAGGTTTGCTATAAGGGTGGACAGATTGGCATTTCCGCAGCGTTCACCGATACCGTTTATCGTTCCCTGAATGTTTTCAACGCCCGCATAGACCGCAAAAAGAGCGTTGGCTACGGCAAGACCGTTGTCGTTATGAGTATGAATACCGAGTTTTACGGATATTTTGTTTTTAACATCTGATACCGCACGGGTTATATCGTCGGGGAAAGTGCCGCCGTTTGTATCGCAAAGAATTATTTCATCGGCGCCGGCGTTTTGAGCGGCAAGAAGCACCTCAAGCGCATAATCGGGATTATTGAGCCAGCCGTCAAAAAAATGCTCTGCATCAAAAAAGACGTATTTACCGTTATCTTTGAGATATTTTATACTTTCACGGATAAGGCGGAGATTTTCTTCCTTTGTTGTTTTCAAAACATCGGAAACATGAAGATCCCAGGCTTTTCCGAATATGGCGCAATGTTCGGTAAAGGAAGCAAGAAAAGAGAGTACGGGATCATCCTCGGGAGCGGTTCCGACACGGGCAGTACTTCCGAACGCAACTATTTTTGAATGGATAAGGTCCATTTCTTTAACATCGTCAAAAAACTCTTTATCGTAGGAATTATAGATAGGATTACCTATCTCGATATAGTCGATACCGAGAGAGTCGAGAAGACGGATTATATTTATCTTTTCTTTTTGAGAAAAAAAGATATTTTCGGACTGTGCGCCGTCACGAAGAGTCGTGTCATACGTGTAGATCTTCTTATTTTCGTTCATAAACAAAACTTATCTCCATAAAAATACTGCCTTTGACATCATTATACAATATCCCTTCAAAAAAGTCAACAACCAACTGTTTTTTTATTAAAAATACGTGCATTGAACTTTGAACCGAAACAAAAAACAGATTGACTTTTAACTCATTATGTGATACAATAAAACAAATAAAAATCATAAAGGAATGATTATAATGAAAGATATTGATTTTTCCGCTATAACAGCATATGAAAAAGAACAGGAACAATTTCTTGAAGACATAAACAGTCTCGGTCTCGTTTTCCGTCACAAGAAGACAGGCGCACGTATCTGCGTTATTTCAAACGATGACCCGAACAAGACCTTCTGTGCAGCATTCAGAACTCCTCCCGAAAACAGCACAGGTGTTCCCCATATTATCGAACATACCGTTCTTTGCGGTTCTAAAGATTTCCCCGCAAGAGACCCGTTCATGCAGCTCGCAAAAGGCTCACTTCATACGTTCCTCAACGCTATGACATATCCTGACAAGACTCTTTATCCCGTTGCAAGCTACAACGACAAGGATTTCCAGAACCTTATGCACGTTTATCTCGATGCAGTGTTCTATCCCAACCTTTACAAGCGCAAAGAGATCTTTATGCAGGAAGGCTGGCATTATCATCTTGAAGATGCAGATGCACCCCTTGAGATAAACGGCGTTGTTTACAGCGAAATGAAGGGCGCTATGTCCTCTCCCGACTCTATCGTTTTTGAAGAGTTCGGCGCAGGTCTTTTCCCCAACAGCACATACGGAGTAAACTCCGGCGGTGACCCCGATGTTATTCCCGAGCTTACATACGAATATTACACCGATTTCCACAGAAGATACTATCACCCCTCCAACAGCTATATTTTCCTTTACGGTGATATGGATGTTGTTGAAAAGCTCGCATGGATCGATGAAAATTATCTTTCCAACTTCGACAGACTTGAGGTTGACTCTTCTATCAAAACTACCGAACCCTTCGGCTGCATAAAAGAGATCACCAAAAACTATTCTATTGCAGAAGACGAGGATGAAGACGGTAAAACATACCTTACCTTTGCT
>CAJGDF010000072.1 GCA_904502105.1 uncultured Clostridia bacterium | reverse complement strand
TCATATCGTTGATATTGCAAACTTCCTCAATGCTATGGGCGCGCAGATCAAGGGCGCAGGTACAGACGTTATCAAGATCAAAGGCGTTTCCGAGCTTCACGGCGGACGTTATGAAATAATTCCCGACCAGATCGAAGCAGGTACTTTTATGGCTGCAGCTGCGGCAGCAGGCGGACGTGTCACTATAAGAAACGTAATTCCCAAGCATCTCGAATCTATTTCCGCAAAAATTGAAGCATCGGGTGCTACTATTGAGGAATTTGATGATTACATCATCGTTTCCCGTGACGAAAATACCCCGATAAATAAAGTTAATGTTAAAACACTTCCGTATCCCGGCTTCCCGACCGATATGCAGTCTCAGATGGCTGCTCTCCTTTGCAGAGCACAGGGTACGTCTATTATAACAGAAACGATCTTCGCATACAGATTTCAGTATGTCGATGAGCTTCGCCGCATGGGTGCAAATCTTACCGTTGACGGAAATGTTTGCATCGTTGAAGGTGTTGAAAAGCTTACAGGTGCATCTGTAACTGCTGCGGACCTCCGTGCAGGTATTGCTCTTGTTATTGCGGCACTCAGCGCAGAGGGTATAACAGAGATATCCGAAGTCCGTTTTATCGAACGCGGCTACGAAAATCTCGTTGATAAGCTCAAAGCTCTCGGTGCAAACGTAAAAGTTGTTGACGATGAAGAAGAAACTTCTGTTTCCGAAGTTAAAATAAGCTGATGCTACGCGTTTTTACTCTTTACAGCGGAAGCAGTGCGAACTGTACTGCTATAGATATCGACGGAAGAGTAATTCTTGTCGATGCCGGGGGCGGTGTCCGCAAAACACAGAAGGCTCTCGAATCCGTTGGCCTTTCTCTTGCGGCTGTCGAAGCTGTTTTTATCACGCATGAGCATTCCGACCATGTTTCAGGGCTTTCAACGATCTGCAAGCATTTTCGGATCCCTATCATTTCAAATGAGGCAACGCTTAACGGCATTCTGAACGAGCACTCCGATGTCGATTCGTCTCTTTTCTGCAATATGCCTTCCGGCGCTTGCGCAAGACGAGATTGCTTTGAGGTAACGTCGTTCCGTTCGCCGCACGACAGTGCAGAATGTGTCGGCTACCGTATCGCAACAAAATACGGAGATGTCGCGGTCTGTACCGACGCAGGAGAAGTAACTCCCGAAATGAGAAACGAGATCTGCGGATGCAAAACAGTCGTGCTGGAGTCAAATCACGATAAAAATATGCTTTTTACCGGACCGTATCCCTACTATCTCAAGCAAAGAATTTCAGGTCCGAACGGTCATCTTTCAAACGAACAGTCTGCTGAATTCGTTTCGCTTTTAGTTGCCCGCGGTGCTGAAAATATCCTTCTTGCCCATTTAAGCAAGGAGAACAACACGCCCGATACCGCTATGTCAACAATGACTTCTTTTCTTTCCGTTCACGGAATATCGGTCGGCAAGGATGTTAATATAAATATCGCACCGCCGTCCGAGCTCTCACATATCTATACATATAATTAAACTAAAAGCACTTATGGATCTTGTTTCCATAAGTGCTCTTTTGTTATTCGGCTGAAATTATAAGTTTTTCGCCTTTTACTGTGTTTACTGTCGTGAATTTTTCGGTAAGAGCGATCTTTCTGCCGTCTCCTGTCGTAAGGAAATATCCGTCCGCAGGCTTTTCAACAGTAAGGCTTCTGCCTTTTTCGCTGACGATCTCTGCACTGATAACTCCGTTTTTAACAGAACCGGAAATGAGGAATGCGCCGTATGCTCTCAGATTCTTGAAGCTTGCATTATTATTTCTGTTCCATACGGGGAAAAGTCTGATAATGTCTTCGTAGCTCTGAAGCATCATTTCGTTTACGGTCATCGGGATCGATGCGCTGTTTTCAAGACCGCCTCCGCCGAAACGTACCATACCGTTCGGAAGACCTCGTGCGTCAATAACCTCGTTGATATGCTTGATGATTTCTTCAGCGGGATATTCAAGCCTTGCCGCCATCGGATAATAGCCGCAGAAACGGTTGTCGCTCATCCATATAGCAAGCTGTTTATGTGTATTTTTTGCATATTCATAAATCTCGGGTGTGGAATATTTTCCGATCGAGCCTGCAGGGAACATGCTTTCAAGCGCAAGCTCTCTCAGCTCGGTGCTTCCGTCTATACCGCAGAGGACTTTTTCGCCGTTGCTTTCAAATGTTTTCGGCTCAACCATATTGTCGAGAATATGCTGCCATTTGGGGATCCTGTCTGTATTCTTTCCGAGCTCTTTCGAAATGTCGATAACTAATTTCATTATCATTCTGACAAGCGCATTCGAAACGATCGGGTTCTTATCATCATGACCGCTCGGCATAGCGTCAGGTCCGCAGTACCAACATGTCTCATTGAGAGAGTCGTTGTATATCTGATAACATCCGTCCTCGAAAACAAGGTAATCTTCCCAGAAATCAGCAATGGAAAGAAGGAAATCGTAATATTCGCGTTTTGCAAATTCCGTGTCTCTCGTTCCGTACCAGTGCATCATCGGAATAACTGCCGCATATGCACCGTTGCTCTTCTGTCCGTGGAAAAGATGTCCGTGCTCTTTTGTTTTGGGACGTACGTCTGTTTCAAGTCCGAGCGGACCGAGACCAACAGGGAATATAGCGCCGCGAACTCCGAAAAACTCTTTTGCGTAACGTTTTGCGGTCGGCAGATAATCGTTTATCGGCGGCATGTAACATTCCAGAAGTTCCGTGTGGTTGCAGGATGTCAGTGCATAGAACGGCGCTTCGTAGTTATAGTTGAGGTGATAGTCGCCGAGCCAGCCCATTCCGTCTTTTGTTACATACGAACCCCAGAGACCCGGAGGGAATTTTTTGTTTCTTGCACAGCAAGCCATTGTGTAAAGACCTGCGTACCAATGAAGCTCAAGAAATTCGTCGGAGAGAGTAACGCTGCTCTTTGCCCAGAAATCTTTCCACCATTCCGCATGGTCGGAAAGAAGCTTGTTGCAGTCGTTTTCATCAAGATCAAGTATCGTGTCTATAGCCTGATTTTTATATGCCGCAGTATCGTGGTTTGTATAGGCTGTTATTGCCCAAACGATGTGTTCTCTGCCGTTTTCGACTTTTCTTGATATCATCTTTTCGGCGCAGATGCCGTAGCACGGGAATCTGCATTCAGGGTAGTCAAAACCTCGAACGGTATATGTCGCATCTTTTACTTCTCCGCTGTACGAGATCGATTCGTATCCGTCCAACTCTATAAGAGACATAGATGCCGAAACAGCAGGATGTCTTCTGTCAAGCTCAAGAAGAATTATATTTGTCGTTGCACAAACCGTTATTTTCAGATTTGCATCAAAGCCTTTTTCTTTGAGCTGCAAATTGATATACGCTTTATCGAGATTCTGTTCAACATTATATTCCGCATAAGCAAGCTGAGGCAGAAGGATCTCAGCCATTCCGAGAGGCGCAATTCCACCGACCATATCTTTTTCAACTCTGCCGTCTGCTTTCCAGAAGTCAGATTTGTTTATGTGGAGATGTATTTTGTCGGGTCCGCCCGAAAGAACGACTGTTATGTCGCCGTTGCCTGTAAATGCACCGTCCGGAAGCGCGTTTGTCGGGATGCCTTTTGCCGGACAGTTCATTTTAAAAATATGTTCTGTCATTTGACAATTCACCCTTTCTGTTTATTTGTCAAATATGCTTAAGATAAATTCTGAGAAAATAGAGTTTGACCATGCAAACCAGGGACGTGTGAACTGGTTGGGATCGTCTACGTTAAAGCCTTCGTGCATAAAGCCTGTGCCTGCTGTGGTATTTTCAAAAAGATCGAGAAGATATTCTTTTTCTTTGTCGCAGGTGGATGTTAAACCCTGCATGGAAAGGCTGATATGCCAGATATAATTTTCAGGAGTGTGAGGGCTGCCGATACCTTTTGCTGCTTTGCCTTCATAGTAGTAGGGGTTTTCCTTGCTGAGAATGAATTTACGTGTGTTCTGATATATCTCATCGTCTGCGGAAACATAGCCGAGGTAGGGGATGGAGAGCAGAGAGGGAACGTTTGCATCGTCCATGAGATTGTAGTTGCCGTTACCGTCTGTCTCGTATGCATAGATCTTGCCGTAAACAGGGTGATCGTAGATCGCAAATTCCTTGATGCCTTTGTCGATCTGTTCCTTGAGTTCTTTTGCTTCTGCTGCCATAACTGTGTCATCTGCAAAAATTTCTTCAATATAGCCGAGAATTACGACCGCAAACATATTGGAAGGAACAAGATAGCCGTATTTACAAGCATCGTCGGAGGGTCTGAAGCCCGACCATGTCATGCCTGTGTAAGAAACGGGGTTGCCTTTGCCGTCACAGGGAAGTGTGTCGGAGGGAGGGCAGTTCTTTCTTCTGAAGAAATATTTTGAGTTTTCATGGTTCTGTTCAAGCTTGAACACCTCAAGGATCTTTTTGCATGCAGTCTTGAAGTTTTCGGTGAAGTGTGCGGTGGAATCGGATGCTTTCCAGTAAAGATAAGCGAGCTGAACGGGGTAGCAAAGAGAGTCGATCTCATATTTACGTTCCCATGCAAGAAGGTTTCTGAATTCGGTGTCGTCAACGTCCCAGCATTTGCCGTTAGCTTCTTTGTTGAAAGCGTTTGCATAGGGGTCATTGATGATGCATTCAGCCTGCTTTGCAATAAGGCCTTCAACGATCTTTCTCATCTGCTCGTCTTTCTTTGTGATTGAAAGATAGTGACGGACCTGCGCGGAGGAGTCACGAAGCCACATCGCGGGGATATCGCCTGTAAAAACAAATGCGGTGCCGTCATCGTTTATTTCGGTGGTGGTTTCAATGGTGTTGGGATAGCATTTTTCAAAAGAATCAGCAAGTGCGGGTCTGCCTGCGGCAATGAGCTTCTCTTTCATTTCCGCAATAACTTTTTTAACGTATTCTGTGGTCATTTTTTCTCTTCTCCTTATATGTCGTTTCTGATTATATCTTCATATGTTTCTCTTTTAACAATAACTCTCGGCTTGCCGTCTGTTATCATAACAACGGGCGGACGCGGTACTCTGTTGTAGTTTGATGCCATTGAATAGTTATATGCACCTGTTGCAAAAACAACGAGAACATCTCCCGCTTCGGGCTTCTGGATCATCATGTTTTCACCGATAAGGTCGCCGCTTTCACAGCATCTGCCCGCAATTGTTGCCTCAAAATCCTTAGGCTCGTCCGCTTTGTTTGCGATGCATGCCTCATATTCGGATCTGTAAAGCGCATATCTCGGGTTGTCTGTCATGCCGCCGTCTATTGCAACGTATGTTCTGATATTTTCGATCGTTTTAACTGACATTACCTTGTATGCCGTTATACCTGCCGCACCGACAATACTTCTTCCCGGTTCAACAACGATAAACGGAACCTCAAGTCCGAGCGCTTCGCTTTCGCTTTTTACTGTTTCGGAAACCCTGCGCATATATTCATCGTAATCCTTCGGGTTTTGTCCTTCAACGTATCTTATGCCGAAGCCGCCGCCGAGGTTGAGCTCTTTGATCTCAACACCGATCTCTTTTTTGACCTTTGCCATGAATTCAAGCATGACCTTTGCCGCAAGAAGGAACGGGTCTTCGTCAAATATCTGTGAACCGATATGGCAGTGTGCGCCTACAACTTTAACGTTTTTCAGCTCGGATGCGGTTCTGATTATCTCAAAAGCTTCGCCGTTTTCGAGGGCAACCCCGAATTTGGAGTCGATCTGTCCTGTTTTAACAAAATCATGGGTGTGCGCTTCAACACCGGGCTTTATTCTGAATGAAATGCTTGCGATCTTGCCTTTTTCGCCTGCAAGGCGGTCAAGAAGCATAAGCTCATCTATGTTGTCAACAACAATATGTCCAACTTCGCTTTCAATCGCCATCAAAAGCTCTTTTTCTGTCTTCGCATTGCCGTGAAAATATATTTTTTTAGGATCAAAGCCGGCTTTAAGTGCTGTGTAAAGCTCTCCGCCCGAAACAACGTCCGTGCCAAACCCTTCACTTGCAACTATTCTGTATATCTCCATGCAGGAAAATGCTTTTGATGCAAAAAGGGGAAGGCCCTTGCCTCCGTAATATTTTTCTATCGCATTTTTATATTTGCGGCAGTTTTCTCTTATTGTGTTTTCTGACATTATATAACACGGTGTCCCGTATTCATCAACGATGTCCGTGACCTTTACGCCGTCAACGCAAAGGATTCCGTTAACTGTTTCAATCATCGTTTGCCTCCGTAAGATCTTCTATAATTGCTTTTAACGTGTCAACGCCCTCGCCTGTTTCGGATGAGAATGAAAATGCATTAACACCGAACTGTTCGCTTATGCTTTCAACCATTTCTTTTGCGGCGGTCTTCGATACCTTGTCCGATTTCGTTGCCGCAACACAGAACGGAACGGTTTTTGACATCAGATATTCGTACATCATCTCGTCGTCCGCAGTCGGTCCGTGACGGATATCAATGAGCAGAACAACAAGGCGCATATCTCTGCCAAGCTCAAAATACGTTTCAATAAGACTGCCCCAGCCTTTTCTTTCGGTCTTTGATTTCTGCGCAAAGCCGTAACCGGGTAAGTCAACTATGTAAATGCTGTTGTCTATCGAAAAATAGTTTATTGCCGCGGTCTTTCCGGGCTTTGAACTTGTGTATGCAAATTTTTTGCGGTTAACAAGTTTGTTTATCATCGAGCTTTTGCCTGCATTTGAACGTCCGACGAATACAACCTCCGGCTTCTTTTCCAAAGGAAGCTCTCTCGCATCGAAGTAACTGCATAAAAACTCTGCTTTATTGTAATTATACGGCATTTTATTTCTCCGTTTTTTTATTTAATACTTTATTATATTATAAAATTCTCGCTTTGTCAAGGTTTATTGAACCTCAAAAACAGTTCCCGAAAGCGCATGACGTGCGGCAAGAATATATTTTGAACGGTCCAGCGGATCTACGCCCCTTCGCGGCATCGTTTTCCCTTCGGGCTCGGGACATTCTCTGTAACCCGAAAATGTTGCCGACATAACGCCTTTGCCCGATGTGAACGATGCAAAGGTCACGGGATAGTCGAGAGATGTTGCAACGGGTATTTCCGCTTCAAGAAACAGCGTGTCTTTTCTTCTGACAGGCTCCCCGACCTCGCCTCTCATTCGGATAATGTCCGATAAAAGTCTGCCGTAATGGTCTGCATGCGCTGTGAATCTCACGTGAAGATACGGTTCGAGAAGCGTCGTTTTCGTGTTTCTGAAGCCGTCTGCCAATGCAAGAGGAGTTGCAACCGTAAAATCAAGCGGATGCGTGTGTATCGGGTGGTCTTCGCCGTCAACAAGGTCTATTTCCATGTCGGTAACTTCCCATCCTCGCGGGCCTTGGGCGATCGATGCTTTTATCGATTCTTCAACCTGTTTTCTGTATCGGTAAGAAAGTCTGTTCGGAGGGGTCGAACATTTGTAAACAACACCGCTTCCCCTTTCGAGAGGTGTTATCCTGAATTTTAAAACTGCCCAGCACGGCTTCGGCATTGTGTATGCGTCAAATCCAAAGCCTTGCGCTGACGGAGTTTCTTTGTAAATAACAACAGGTGCTCCGAACGAAACCTTTATCCCGAACCGTTCGAGAATGATCTCTTCCAGGATCTCTGTCTGAATACCGCCGAAAACCTTGATGTTAAGGCTTTTTGAAAGCGGCTCCCATATAAGATCCATCAGCGGCTCTTCGGCTGTAAGCTCGCTCAATGCCGCCTTTAATTTAAGAACATCCGTCCCGTCCGTTGCCGTTACTGCCGTCATAAGCAGTGCCTGTCCCATGCCGTTTTCGGATATTCCGTCGGGGAGCTTTTCTTTGCTTCCGATAATATCTCCCGTTTTTGCTTCGGCAAGACCGTATACCGCGCCAACTTCGCCGGATGTTAAATTCTGAATATCCGTCATTTTGCCGAGAACGGATTTTTTTATCATGCTTATCTTGAATTCTTCACCGTTTATTTCAACGGTCTGACGAACTGAAAGCGAACCCGAAAAAATTCTGACGTAAGAAACTCTGCCGTATGCTTTATCGTGGCTTACCGCGTAAACAAAGCCGCCAAGCTCTCCGCCTTCTTCGGCAGGCTCGGGCAGATATTTTACGATGGCCTCAAGCAGATCTTTAACACCGCTGCCCGTTACCGCACTGCCTGAAAAAACAGGGGAGATCTCGCTTTTTTTTGTGTATTCGAAAATCTTTTCGTCAAGTGCTTTTCTGTCGGGCTCTTCTCCGGAAAGAAATGCTTCCATACATTCTTCATCGAGAGATGCAAGCTCTTCAAAAATGTCCGAATACTTCGCTGCCTGCGGAAAAATATCCTTTATCTGCTCCAGAACACGCTCTTCGTCCGCAATATCCCGGTCTGTTTTGTTTATGAATATAATGCAGGGCTTTTTCAGCCTTTTAACGGTTTCGAGGATGATTTCTGTGTTTG
>CAJGDF010000071.1 GCA_904502105.1 uncultured Clostridia bacterium | reverse complement strand
TGTCCGAGGAAACGGCAAAAACACTCATTGACAGAGCCTTTGAATATGCAGACAGCATAACCTTTGCTTTTCAGGGCGGAGAGCCGACGCTTTGCGGCCATGAATTTTTTGAAAAATTCACAGCATACGTTAAAGAAAAGCAAAAAGAAAAGAAGGCGGCTGTAAGATATGTTCTTCAGACGAACGGGCTTTTAACAGACGAACATTTTGCGGATATTTTTAAAGAAAACGATTTTCTTATCGGAATTTCTCTTGACGGAGCAAAAGACTGCCACGACATAAACAGAGTTGACTCAAAAAGGAACGGAACATTTTCAAGAGTCAAAAAAGCCGCCGATCTGCTGACTAAAAAAGGCGTTGAATTCAATATTTTATCCGTTATTACGGAAGCAAATGCAAAAAGAGCAGAATCGAATTATAATTTTTTCAAGAAAAACGGCCTTCGTTTTATCCAATATATTCCCCAGATCGCACCTTTTGACGGTCAGACAGAGTTCGCCTCACTTTCAGCTGAAAGCTACGGAAAATTTCTTTGTACGACATTCGATCTGTGGTACAGAGATTTTGCCGCAGGAGATTACATCAGCATACGTGATATTGATAACTATTGCGGCATACTTATGGGAAGAAGGCCCGAAATATGCACGATGCAGGGCAGATGCTCATGCAATTTTACAGTTGAAGCGAACGGAAACGTATATTCCTGCGATTTTTACGTGCTTGACGAATACCTTCTTGGCAATTTAAAAGATAAACCTCTCGAAGAAATGATAACGTGTGACACCGCAAAGAGGTTCATTAAAGAATCGGTCGTTGAACAGGAAGAATGTAAAACCTGCAAATGGCTCGGACTTTGCAGAACAGGCTGCAGAAGGAACAAGGAGCCGCTTAAAGAAACGAACGGAAAACAGTTCTTCTGCGAATCATATAAAATGTTTTTTGAACACTGTTACGACAGAATGAAGACAGTGCCCACAATACTTGACACCAAATACAGAAATTTTAAAGGGTAAAAACAATGCCATTATCCGTAAAGACATTCCTTGCCCAGATAATGAAGCTCTCGCCGCTTCTCAAGAGCTGTTCTCTTGAAACGATAAGAAAAGGGCAGGACATGATCGGCGAGCTTATTGAAGCAAAGAACAAAAACAATGTAATAATAAAAAAACACACGTTCAGCGACTTTGACGGAGCGTGGGTCATACCGAAAGACGAACGCCGCGACGGAGTTATCCTCTATCTTCACGGCGGCGGTTACACCTGCGGAGGGCTCGATTATGCACTCGGATTCGGTTCTGTTCTTGCAGCTGAAACGGGTACGAGAGTTTTCTGCTGCGCATACAGACTTGCACCCGAAAACAAATTCCCGGCAGCTGTTGAGGATTCTCTTGAAGCATACAATTATCTTTTGAACAAAGGCTACACACATGACCGCATAACATTATGCGGCGAAAGCGCAGGCGGCGGACTTTGCTATTCGGTATGTCTGAAGCTAAAGCAGGAAAATAAGCCGATGCCCTGCGGAATAATAGCGATATCTCCGTGGTCAGACCTTGAGGCGTCAGGAAGCTCTTATAGAGAAAACAAAGATAAAGACCCGTCAATGTCGATTGAGCAGCTTAATTTCTTTGCAGGATGTTACACCGAAAACAGAACGGATCCGCTCGTTTCGGCTCTCTATGCAGATCTTCACGGAATGCCGCCGTCACTTATTTTTGCGGCTAAAAATGAGATAATGCTCAGCGATGCAACTCTTCTTCATTCCAAGCTTCTCGACAGCGGCTGCGAAAGCGAATTAAGCGTAAAAGACGGAAGATGGCACGCTTACGTCGTTTACTGCCTCGAAGAAGACCGTGACGACTATGTTAAACTGAACAAATTTTTAAACAGAGTTATGTCTGCCGAAAAAAAGCTCAAATGGTTACGGCTTGACAACTCCGCAAAGATATACCCTGCGGCAAGAACGGAAAACTGGAGTAATATTTTCCGTCTTTCGATCTCGTTAAAAGAAGATATAGACAAGGATATTCTTCAATCTGCGCTTGATGTTACAGTAAGACGTTTTCCTTCAATTGCCGTAAGATTGAGAAAAGGCGTTTTTTGGTATTATCTTGAACAAATGGCATCCGTGCCGAAGGTACGTGAAGAAAAAAGCTATCCTTTGACAAAGATGTCGAAGCGTGAGACCAGAAAATGCGCATTCCGTGTTCTTTACTATAAAAACAGAATAGCAGTTGAGCTTTTCCATTCTTTAACGGATGGAAACGGTGCGCTTATCTTTTTAAAAAGCCTTACTGCGGAATATATTCAGCAAAAATACGGTGTTTACATCCCGGCTGAAAACGGTGTTTTCGGCAGACTTGACGAACCGACAGAAGAAGAGCTTGAGGACAGTTTTCAGAAATATGCAGGCAAGATAAACGCGAGCAGAAAAGAAAACGATGCATGGGCGCTTCTCGGAACCCCCGAACCGGGAACTTTTCTCAATGTTACCTGCTTCAAGCTTCCGATAAAGCAAGTTTTGGATAAAGCGCATGAATATAACGTAACACTCACCGCGTTTATCTGTTCAACGCTTATGATGGCGCTTCAGAACTGTCAGAAAAAGCAGGTGCCGAATCAGAACAGACGTAAACCGATAAAAATTCTTATTCCCGTAAACCTCCGAAACCTTTTCAAAAGCAAAACGCTTCGAAATTTTGTTCTTTACACAACGCCCGAAATTCTGCCGAAGCTAGGCGAATATTCTCTCGAAGAGATCTGTGAGGCTGTAAAGCACAGAATGGGGCTTGACATAACAAGAAAACAGATGAGCATGAAGATCGCAACAAATGTTAACAGTGAAAAGCTGATGCTTATAAGAATAATACCCCTGTTTATCAAAAATCTTGTTATGAAAGCGGTTTTCGATGCGGTTGGAGAACGGAAATCCTCTCTCAGCCTTTCAAACCTCGGCGCGCTGAAAATACCGAAGGAAATGGAAGATTACGTTCAAAGAGCGGATTTTATTCTGGGTGTTCAGTCAACAAAGCCATATAACTGCGCGCTCATATCGTATAAAGACACTCTTCATTTAACATTTATCAGAAATATCAAAGAGCCCGAACTTGAATCTCATTTTTATGAGGTTTTGCAGCAGCTCGGAATTTCCGCTGAGGTTGAAAGCAACAAAGGCTCAAGATGAACGAAAGGATAAATCAATGTACTGTATAAAATGCGGCGTAAAGCTTGCGGACAGCGAAAAAGAATGTCCGTTATGCGGCACTAAGGTATACCATCCGGATATTCAGCAAAAAGACGAATATATGTACCCAAAGAACAAATATCCGTCCCAGGAAATGCACCCTCTCGGTTGGCCTATATTTTTAACTGCATGTTTTCTCATTCCGATAATCATAACACTTGCCTGCGACCTGCGCTTCAGCCTCTCAATAACATGGTCGGGCTACGTTGTTGGAGCACTGTTAATGATATACGTTATGCTCGTTCTGCCGTTCTGGTTCAGAAAACCGAATCCGGTAATATTTGTTCCGTGTGCATTTGCGGCGATAGGCGTTTATCTGCTATACATCAACCTTATGATCAACGGCGGCTGGTTTTTGAGCTTCGCTTTTCCCCTTGTTACATTTTTCGGTGTTCTTACAACTGCAATCGTGACGCTGATACGTTACGTAAAAAAAGGCAAGCTCTATATCTTCGGCGGTGCATTTATCGCGCTCGGTATTTACATGCCTGTTCTTGAAATGTTTATACACAAAACATTCAGCGATGACGGCTTTATGGGCTGGTCATTCTATCCGATGGCAGGCCTCGTTCTTATCGGCGGTTTTCTGATCTTTCTTGCAATATGCAGACCGGCAAGAGAAGTTATGGAACGTAAATTTTTTATATAAAAGATACAACAGGTACAACGGTCATTTTGTTGTACCTGTTACTGCATGATCTGATTGAGGGACAGTCTGCAACAGACAGATAAATAAGAATTTATGAGGGTGTAGTTTATGGTTGAAATACCGTTCCTATTCTTAGAAATTACTTTTTTAACAATCTGGCTAATAATTAGGGTTGCCATATGGATTAAGCAAAAACAGATAGACTGGAAGCGCGAGGCCATCTTGCTTCTGATGTTTATCAATTTGGCCGTTATTCTCCGATTTACATTCTTCCCAATGTCCAAAGTGGATGGTCACATTCAGCCACTTGTATTTGATATTGCGACAGCATTTCCGTTCAGAGTCAATTTGTTACCGTTGGTGAATCTATTTGACTATGACAGCAAACGAGACCTATTATTAAATGTGATTGGAAATGCAGCGATGTTTATTCCGAGCGGAATCGTTTTGCCGATTGTTTATAAGCGACTCAATACATTTTGGAAGGTGCTTACAACAGGCACCGGTATTTCTCTTTGCATAGAAATCATCCAATTGCCGTTTAGTGTGAGAGCGACAGATATAGATGATTTAATCTTGAATACCATCGGTGTAATCGTGGGATACGGGATTTATACATTGATACAATGCGTAAGAAGAACAAAACCATAAATTCCAATTTACCGAACAATCACAAACAAAGATAAAAGCCAAGCTGCAATAGCTTGGCTTTAACTGTTATAAATATCAGGCGAAAACTGCCTTTTTTATTCATTGATAAGTCTGTATCCCTCTTTAAGGAACAGCTGAAGATTACTTATATAGCGTTCTTCGGGGCGGATATATTCCATAAAGCCTGCGGAGGGGCAAAGGATAAATCTGCCGCTCTTTTTACCTGCGGCGACGCACTGCTCTGTAAGAGAAAGAAGAACTTCGGGCTCTGCCTGGATTATATCCTGAATTTCAACGTTGCCTTCAAGACCGATACGGTTGCCGTATTTTTCAACAACTTTTTCGAGATCTACGTCACCGTTTTTCGGCGGTTCGAGGGGGTTAAGGACATCGACGCCCATATAGATAAAATCGTCAAGAAGATCTGCGACCTTGCCGTGGCAATGCACCCAGAAATGGCTTCCCGCATTTTTTATAACATCAATTACCTTTTTATCGTATTTCACGCAGAAATCGCGGAAATCCTGCTTGTTGAGAAGCGGAGGAGTAAGAAGTTCAGGGCCGCACCAACCGAAAACACCCTTTACACCGTTCTCCACAGCGCGTTTAGCATGCTCTACAACTCTGTTTGCATACGTTGAAACGGCATAATCGACAGCTTCTCTGTCATCCACGGAAAAATATGCGAGATTTTCTGAGCCCGTAAGAACCTGAACCGCATAGCCGGGATGAGGCAGGTCGAACATTGTTATACCTCTGTCCCCTATCCATTTTTCGGCATTGAAAAATCCTTCCGAACTGAAATTATACGGTTCATACGGCATATCGATTATAGCAAGAAGATCATCGATATCTTTGGCGGCATGCTCCATTATATATCCGGGTTCACCGAAGTTTGAAACCATATCACGCTGAACAAGATCACCGCGTTTTGTATGAAAAACAGTGTATATAATATCCCATCTCGGGTCATCTGTTTTTTCTCTTGACCTCGAAACGTTTTTATCGGAGTGAATACCGCCGTAAAAATTAAACGCAGAGCCTGAACCGCATACAGTATCGGTAACTTCTTCTGCAAGCTTGCAGACGGGTTCATACGAGGGATGTATTACCCCCATTCCGGGAGTAAAGCCCCACAAACGGAATGCCGGTCTGTCAACCTCTCTGTTTTCATATATAGCAATATAACGTTCTCTTGACGTCATTTCTTTTTTCTGAATAAACATACATTATCTCCTTTATATGTTTTCTAAATAATACCACATTTTTGAGGATATGTCAACAAATAAAACCTTTTACCATGTTAAAATAGTAAATAAAAATTCACATTTTCCCTATTGACAAATAAGGTGTATGTTTGTATAATTGTATACAATCATACAATCCCAAACAAAAGAGAGTTGACTGACATGCTTGAACTCAATAAAAAATCAAATGTACTTGAAGAAGAAACTTACCGATATAAGGTTCAGGATCTTGTAGACCCCGAGCTTTACAGAGATATATACCCCTACGATGAGATTCCGAAGATCTCTTTTAACCACCGTCACGTTCCGATGCAGACCCCTGAAAATATCTGGATCACAGATACGACATTCAGAGACGGTCAGCAGTCCAGATCCCCCTACACCGTAAAGCAGATCACAGATATTTTTGACATGATGCACCGTCTCAGCGGTCCGAAAGGCATCATCCGTCAGACCGAATTTTTTGTTTACAGCGAAAAAGACCGTGATGCGCTCTACAAATGCATGGAAAAGGGCTATGAATTCCCTGAAATCACAACATGGATCAGAGCATCTAAAAACGACTTCCAGCTTGTTAAAGACATCGGTATAAAAGAAACAGGTATTCTTGTTTCCTGCTCCGACTACCATATCTACAACAAACTCAAGCTCACAAGACAGCAGGCAATGGATAAATATCTCTCCGTTGTTGCAGATGCATTTGAAGCAGGCCTCCGTCCGAGATGCCATTTTGAAGATATCACAAGAGCAGACTTCTACGGCTTTGTTGTACCTTTCGCAAACGAGCTTATGGAAATGTCCCGTCAGGCAGGCATTCCCGTTAAGATCAGAGCGTGCGACACTATGGGTTACGGTGTTCCGTATATCGGTACCGCGCTTCCGAGAAGCGTTTCGGGTATTATGTACGGTTTGAGAACATATTCTGACGTTCCCTCCGAATGTCTCGAATGGCACGGCCACAACGACTTCTACAAGGCTGTTGCAAACGCTTCAATGGCATGGCTTTACGGCGCATCCGCAGTTAACTGTTCTCTCTTCGGCATCGGCGAAAGAACCGGCAACATTCCGCTCGAAGCAATGGTTATGGAATACGCAGCTCTCCGCGGCACGACCGACGGTATGGATACAACCGTTATCACCGAGCTTGCAGAATACTATCAAAACGAGATCGGTTACGAAATTCCTCCGATGACACCTTTTATCGGCAGAGACTTCAACGTAACAAGAGCAGGTATCCACGCAGACGGTCTGCTTAAAGACGAAGAGATCTACAATATTTTCAACACAGATAAGATCCTCAACCGTCCCGCAGCAGTTTCCATTTCAAACGTTTCCGGTCTTGCGGCAATCGCATTCTGGATCAACAGACGTTTCAAGCTTACAGGAGAAGATCAGGTTGATAAAAAAGCTCCGTACATCGCAAAAATGAAGGAATGGATCGATGCGCAGTATGCCGCTGACCGCCAGACTATCATAAGCGACGGAGAAATGCTCGCACTTGTAACTGAATACGCTCCGTTCCTGTTTGACAAAGAAGGAAAATAATGAATAAAGTATACGCAGGAGAGTCCGGAGCTCTTCATATAAAGGTTTTCAAAGAGATCGAACGTGCAATTCTTGACGGCGATTTTCCTCCGGGCTATAACCTTACAGAGCAGAAGCTTTCAACAGAGCTCGGTGTCAGCAGAACCCCAATAAGAGAAGCGCTCCGTCAGCTTGAGCTTGAAGGTCTTGTAACAAGCGTTCCGAACAAGGGCGTGGTTGTTGTTGGCATATCCGAAAAGGATATTGACGACATATACACTATCAGACTGGCTATTGAAGGTATCGCGGCTCGCTGGGCAGCTGTTAACATAACAGAAGAAGAGCTTACAAACCTCAGAGATATAGTGGAGCTTCAGGAGTTTTACATTGCAAAGAACGATGCGCTTCAGATAAGACATCTCGATTCACAGTTTCATCAGGCGATATACTCCGCATCGAGAAGCCGACCGCTAAGACAGATCCTTTCACAGTTTCACAATTACATCCAGAAGCCGAGAGAGATCTCAGTTAAATATTCGGGCAGAGCCGCCGCCTCTGTTGATGAACACAGAAAAATATACGAGGCCATTGCCGCACACGACTCAGCAAGAGCCGAAGCGGAAGCCGCAGACCATATACGCCAGGCAAAAGATAATCTTTTAAAGGCAATTAAAGAATAATATACAGAAAACCGACCGAACAGGCGGGTTCTCGTAAAACAGTTAATGGAGCGTATCAATACCGATACGCCCCATTTTTTTATCCATACATTCGATTGCCGCAGTACGCCGAACGAAGTATAGAAGTGTGCACTTACTGTTCGACAAATTGGAATTTACTTATAATTATAAAGTATCTCGCCTGCTTTATATTCAAATTCCTTTGATATTTCTACACAGTAGGAATGTACTATAAAATCTTCTGTAACAGGCTCGTTTTCACCTATTTTCTTGCGTTCAAATAATGGACATAACAATCCATCTTTGTTTCTAAGTTCAACATATTCCATTTGGTCAGAAGAACAACTTGTCACAATAAATACAAGCAGATTATTGTTTACGAAGAATTCCTCTGTATAATCAAGATTAAATTGATAAGAAATGTATTTTTCGTAATCCGTAATCAATTCAACAGTATTCGATTTGAAATTCATTAGCACCTCATCACCTTGCATAAATCCTTTTGCCTGCATATC
>CAJGDF010000070.1 GCA_904502105.1 uncultured Clostridia bacterium | reverse complement strand
TACGCTTTCTTACCCACTCACTTTATTTTCGGTGTATACGGAGAAGTTGCAATGAACCTTGACAACTTTGCGATCCTCCCCACCCCTACCGGACCCGACGTTGAGCCCGGCCATGTAATGAGCTATCATCACACCATGTATTACGCTATTTCGTTCCCGATAACAAGCGACAACGTTGATGCAGCAGCACTCGTTGTTAACGACATATACGAACCGCTTCCCGGTTACGAAACAAAAGAAGATATCAAAGAATATATGACAAGAAACTTCTTCTTCGACAAGAGAGATGCCGATACATTCTTTAATCTTTTTGAAAATTCTTATTACAACTACGACTACACAACAGGCTTTAAATGCCGTGAGATTCCTGAACAGATCTGCTTATCAACAAAAGCAATCAGCGAGCTTCTTGAAAGCCACTCCTCTGTTCTTGAAACATGTTTCACAGATTTTGTTGAACCCACAATGGAAGTTTACGGTGTTCTTTTCGGAGAATAAACCCGATTTTAATTAAGCTCATAACATAAGAGAACCGATACGGAAAATTCCTCCATATCGGTTCTCTTTTATTATTCGATTTCTTCGTCTTTTTCCGAAACGAATATATCCTCCGCTTTTATCTGTGCAGCAATAAGAGCAAGCCTGATCTTTTCAAGTGAGGATATTGCATCTTCAACTGCAGAAAACAGTTCAAGATACTCCTTTGTAATTTGTTTTTCCATAAAATTCGATCTCCTTTTCAAGTTTTTTTCGGTGTGTGGTCGATTTGTTGTATGTGTAAGTATATTATACACTTAAAACTCGAAAAAGATTGTCGAAGTGTGTCAGTCAAAACATAATTTTACAAGAAATTGTTTTCGACAAAATATTTAGAATTCGGTATTGCAGCATTCGCTCAAATAAGCGTCAATATTTTCAATAGGTGTACCGCTTACGATACCGTTACCGGATGCAAGAAGCATACCGCCCTCGGGAGAAGAGAATGTTCTCTTCATAAGGCGAACCTCTTCACGGACTTCTTCGGGAGTTCCGACCTGAAGAGTATGCTGAACGTCCATACCGACCCAGAATGCGATCTTGCCTTTCCATTTTGCGGCAACCTCTTCCCAATCCATTGTATGCTTCTGAATGGGATGAAGAACGTCAAGACCTGCTTCGATAAGGTCTCCGATAATTTCGTTGATACAGCCGCATGTATGAAGCCAGTTATGAACACCGTGCTTATGAGTAAAGCCCCAGACTCTTTCATAATAAGGCTTGATAAATTCACGGAAATGAGCAGGGCTCATCATAAGAGAATGCTGACTGCCAAGGTCATCTGAGATAAAATATCCGTCGGGTTTAACAAGTTCGATAGCCTGTTCGAGAAGCTTGATCTCTGTTTCACAAACAAGATTATGAAGCTTATGTACGTTTTCGGGTTCCTCGATATAGTCTGCAAGAAGATTTTCCATACCGCGGAAATTCCAGATAAGCTCAAACATAAGGCTCCAGTGATGGATCATAACATACTTGCCTTCTTTTCTTGCCTGTTCCGCACGTTTGATCTGATCGTCCCAAAGACCGGGGATATCAACATTCGGGGGATTGTTTACGAGATCGTCTATATAACTCCAATCAGGAAGACGTATAGTTGCATCATGGCCTGCAGATTTTGAAAGGTCAACTTCGGGCAGACACCAGCAAAATCCGTTTTCCTGTTTAGTAAAGCTCGGTCTGGGGAAACCGAGAACAACAACATCTTCGGGATATTTAGTAAATTCGTTGAGACGTTCACCGTACTGTTCCCAAAGGCCCTCGCCCCACCATCTGGTAAGAACCATGGGGATACGCTTGGGAGATTTAAATTCTATAGCCTTTATGACCTCTTCACGGGATAAAGGTTCAATAACATAATCCATAATATAACCTCTTTTTATATTTTCTCTTTTCTTATTTCCGCATCTGTCTGCAAGAGTTCGTCAAGAGATACATTTTTCTTTATTGGATATTTATTAAGCATTTTTTCGGAAAAATCCGTGATCTGAGAGAATGTGATCTCATCATTGAGAAAAGCGGAAACCGCAACTTCATTTGCCGCATTTATTATAGCCCCCGAATTACCGCCTGTTCGCAAGACCTCTCGGCAAAGAAGAGGAGCTCGGAATGTTTCATAATCGGGTTCTGCAAAAGTAAGAGCAGAAAGCTTAAAGAAGTCAAGCGGAGGAGTGGGAGACGGTATTCTCTCGGGATATGTGATAGCATACTGAATAGCAATACGCATATCGGGATAAGAAAGCTGAGCGATCGTTGAAGAATCGGTAAATTCTATCATTGAATGGATAATGCTTTCACGATGAATAACGACATCGACAGTCTTCTCGTCAACATCAAACAAACGTGCGGCTTCAATGATCTCAAAGCCTTTGTTCATAAGAGTTGCACAGTCAACTGTTATTTTCGGTCCCATTTTCCATGTTGGGTGCAAAAGAGCCGCAGACGCTTTTACAGTTTCAAGCTCTTTTAAGGTTTTTCCGTAAAATGCACCGCCCGAAGCGGTAAGAATAAGTCTTCTTATTTTTTTTGATATTGTTTTAACATCTGCATCTGTCGGGCATATACCGTTAAGACATTGAAAGATAGCAGAATGTTCGCTGTCAACGGGGATTATTTCCGCACCGTTTTCGGCACATGCCTGTTTTATTATTTCACCTGCAACAACAAGGCTTTCTTTATTGGCAAGGGCAATACGAAGACCTTTTTTTGCCGCGGCAAGGGTTGGACGAAGGCCGGCAACGCCGACGATTCCGTTTACACAGACATCGCAAGGCACCTCATCAAAAAGACGAAGGACCCCTTCTTCACCCGAAAAGACAGGAATATTCAGATCAGATATTCTGTTTTTTAAAGTTTCAGCGGCTTTGCTGTCACTCATAGCAACGGCTTTTGGCATAAATTTTCTGATCTGCTGTTCAAAAAGATCGACTTTTGTGCCTGCGCACATAGCACAGACAGATGCCCCTATTTTTTCAACACAGTCAAGCGTTTGCGTGCCTATAGATCCCGTTGAGCCCAAAACGATTACATTCATAAGAAACAACAGACCTTTCCTTACTGAACAGCTTCAAAAACGGGAAGCATGGATAAAACGATATATATGAACGGAGCAGTAAAAAGGATAGAGTCAAATCTGTCCATAATTCCGCCGTGTCCGGGGATTATGCTGCCAAAGTCCTTAACACCGAAGCTTCTCTTGATAACAGAAGCAAAAAGGTCTCCGAGGATAGCACACATACCGCCGAATATACCGCAGATTGCAGCAGCAAGATAATTTACCGTAAATGTATCGAAAACTATGCCGCCTACATATGCGATTATCATTGAAACAGAAAATGCGCTGACAATACAGCCTATAACGCCTTCGACAGTTTTCTTGGGACTTATTTTAGGTGCAAACTGATGTCTGCCGAAAAGTCTGCCAAAGATATATCCGCCTGTATCAGAGCCCCATGCGCAGAGGAAAATAAGGAAGATATTCATTATGCCGCCGCTCATACCGTAGCTGAAAACAATGGTAGAAAAGAAGCAGGGAATAATAACTGTCATCAAAAAGACAAAGCTGAGATGTTCGAGAGAGAATTTTTCTTTGGAAACGAGCATCGAAATAAAGACGACCAGGATGTAAACAAATATGACACTGATGATCGATGTGCTTACGAGTTTATTTATCGGAACGATCTTCAAAATAGGAGAAATAAACGGAATGAGGACGGAGATAAAGAGGCTCACGCCCATCAGAGCCTTTGATTCTATATATTTTGTTACGATAAGTGTTTCGTACAGCGCAGCAGCACCCAAGACGGCAATTACCGCATTGAGAACGAACGGAATATGTGCGCAAAAGATAAGTACGAGAAAAAGCGCAACGATGATTATACTTGAAATAATTCTGCTTTTCATTCAAATGCCTTCCAATTGTTATTTTGCGACATTGCCGAATTTTCTTGTTCTTTGAGAATAAGCGTCAAGAGCAATATCGAGTTCTTTCGGTGTAAAATCGGGCCAATAAACGGACGAAGAATAATATTCGGAATATGCGGATTGCCAAAGCAAGAAGTTGGAAAGGCGCATTTCTCCCGCCGTTCTGATTATAAGGTCGGGATCCGGGCATCCGTCAGTGTAAAGACGGGACGTTATTTCTTTTTCATTTATAGGCACACCGGGATTTTCGAGAATAAAGCGGTTAACGGCAGAAACTATCTCATTTCTTCCGCCGTAATTTATCGCTATATTTAAGCGCATCTGTTCAGACGGTTTTTCCGTAAGCTTTTCAAGAGAACGAAGTTTGTTCAGACGTTCATCGGAAAATACCGAAAGATCTCCGACAAAGCATATGCGGACATCTTTATAAACATCGGCTTCACCGCTTGAGATTTTGCGGTGAAGCTCGGTTATATAGCGATCAAGCAAAGACATCAAAGCGTCAATCTCCTCTTTCGGCCGAGACCAGTTCTCAGTCGAAAAAGCGTAGAAGGTGGCGTACTTTATGCCTACGGTGCGGCAACGGTCGATGATCTTTTCGAGAGCTTTTGCACCCGCTTCGTGGCCCAGTTTACGGGGAACACCCCTATTCTGAGCCCAACGGCCGTTACCATCCATTATAAATCCTATATGAAGAGGCAGAGACATACTTAGATCTCCATGATCTCCGCTTCTTTTTTCTTTGCGATATCGTCGATATCTTTGCAGTATTTATCGGTAGCGTCCTGGATATCCTTTTCGCAAACCTTGAGATCGTCTTCGGTGATCTCGCTCTTTTTCTTCATTGCCTTGTAAACTTCAAGAGCATCTCTTCTGATGGAACGGATAGCAATCTTTGCATTTTCAGCTTCTTTCTGGATCTGTTTGCAAAGATCTTTACGGCGTTCTTCTGTAAGGGGCGGGAATGTAAGACGGAGAACTTTACCGTCATTCTGAGGATTGATGCCGATATCGGAAGCAAGGATAGCTTTTTCGATCTCTTTGAGAACAGAAGAGTCGTACGGCTGAACAACGAGGATGCGAGCTTCCTGAATGGAAAGGCTTGCAAGCTGATTTACCTTTGTGGGAGAGCCGTAATAGTCAACGGAAAGCTTGTCGAGAATAGCGGTGTTTGCACGGCCTGCTCTGATGGAAGAATATTCGTTTTCGAGAGCTGCGATGGTTTTGTCGAATTTGGTTTCGATTTCTTTGTACTGAGGCTTCATGATTATAGTCTCCTTAAATATATTAATTCTTTGTGATTACTGTGCCGATATGTTCGCCCTGAATTGCTTTAACGATGTTATCACCGTTGCCGAGTTCAAAAAGAAGAACGGGCATATTGTTATCTTTGCAAAGAGCGGTTGCTGTGGTATCAATAACGGAAAGTTCTTGTGTAAGAACATCCATATATGTGATGCTGTCAAAACGTTTTGCATCGGGATTTGTTCTGGGGTCTTTATCGTAAACGCCGTCTACGTTTTTCGCAAGAAGCGCGATATCCGCACTGATCTCAACAGCACGCATTGCAGCAGCGGTGTCTGTTGTGAAGAAGGGGTTACCTGTACCGCAGCCGAAGATTACAACTCTGCCTGCTTCGAGGTGGTTTACCGCTTTATCGCGGATATACGGTTCAGCGAACTGCTGCATATCGATAGCTGCGAGAACGCGGGCGTCAACACCGATCTTGATGAAAGTATCCTGAAGAGCAAGACAGTTCATCATGGTTGCGAGCATACCCATATGGTCAGCTCTTGTATGATCCATATCATTACCGTTGCGGCCGCGCCAAAAGTTACCTGCGCCGACAACAATAGCGATCTGAACACCCATATCAAGACAGGTCTTTATCTTTTCGCAAACGCCTTTAGCGTTTTCAAAATCAATACCGTGACCCTGTCCGCCGGCGAGAGCCTCGCCGCTTATTTTTATAAGAACGCGTTTATACTTCGTCATTGTAGGTATCTCCGTTTCTATCAGATAAGCTCGTATTTTTCAAAGATAGCTTCGATCTCTTTTTCGTCTCTGGGATTATTGATGGAAACATCTTTGTGAAGAGTCCAGAATTCGTTATGGGTAACGATGGAACCGTCGGGTTTCTGACCGATCTCACCGAGAGTTTCGCATTCGAGGAAGTGCTGGTTTGTAAATGTTTCAAAAGAACAGCCGTTATCGGGATACTTGCCGTCATCGTAATGGTTGAAGCTCTTTACGAACATATTACCCTTGTTGATGTATGCAGCAACACCGTGACGGAGGTCAAAGCCGAGCTTGAACTTTCTTTCGGTGGAGTCGGAGCTGAGGGACATGAATTTTTCGCCCATATAAAGTCTGTGGTCAGCAAAGTTGGTGTAGGGCCAAGCCATGATGGTACGGTTGGGAAGAAGGTTTGTATCGTTGGTGTTGAAGGGAATGAGTTCAACGCCGCCCTTATCGAGAACTGTAAGAGCCCAGATAGCGTAAGTCTGAGGTTCGCCGCTGCAGTTTTCGATGCAGTGAGTGATGTTTACATCGGAACCTTCATCGTCGAGAGTTACAACAGTTGTGAACTGAAGACCGGTAACTTCCTGAACATCACAGGTGAAAACAGCAGAGTTTTCATGGGTTTCATATGCAACGGGATTATTATCGGGGAAATAAGTTTCGGTATACTCAGGAGAGATCCAGAGTCTGTGGCCGCCGTAAAGATACCATTTTGCGTTTGCACCGAACATATCCTTGATATCTTCTTCTTCGTAGTTACATACTCTGTCGAGGTCTTCGAACATCATATTTTCGCCGCCGCAGAAGCCGTAACGGATGATACGGGGACCGAGGTCAAGAGTAACGAGAAGATCAACACAGCCGTTGGAGATCTCGAGACATTTGCCGTAATTTTTGTAAGTAGTTTCCTTAAAAGTAACCATTTTCTTTACCTCATTTCGTTATATTTCAAATAATTTATAATTTATATTATACCGTCAAGCCGAAGCTCTTCGGTTTTTTTACATGGAGTTCCGAGCTGTCTTGTTAAAAACGAACCGTGAAAATCGGATCCGCAGGTCTTCAAAAGACCGTGTTCATCACAAAAACGCTCACAAAGAGCAGTGATCTCTGCAGTATGTTCCGAATAAAAGCATTCTATGCCGTCAGCACCGTAGCCGACAAGCTTTTCAAGCTCAGCAATAAATTCGGAGCAGTCGTTTGTCTTTACCGAAACGCCCGGATGAGCTATCACCGCTGTACCGCCGGCCGAATGTATTTTTGAAACAGCTTCGAAAACGGACGGGAAGCCTGCCGTTTCATAGCCGCATCCGAATTTCGGATAGAGAGAAAAGCCGTCTTTTAATTCATTCGTTAATCCGATACTTTTAAAATAATGAAGGGCTTTCCAGCCACCGCCGCCGCGTTCGCAGTTAAAAGCGTTAAAATCTTCAACGCTTACCGAATAGCCTGCAGCTTTCATCTTTTCGATAAGAGAAATACTCATACCGTCAAGCTTCCGTCTGCCGTCCGAGACAAACGCACAAAAACCGTCATCCGTAAAATCGGGATGATACGCAAGAACATGGATCTGTCTGCCGAAATCATCACACGTTATCTCAACAGCGGGGATACATTTCACACGACTGTTTTCGGACAGTTTCATCAGTTCAAGAGAACCGTTAAAAACATCGTGGTCGGCTATTGCCAGCGTTCCGATGCCTTTTTCTTCGGCAAGAGCAAGGATCTGCGCGGGTGAATGTGTGCCGTCGGAATAATAAGAGTGAACATGAAGATCCGCAAAAGAAAGTTCTTTTTTCATCAGCCCGCCGTTCTCTGGGAAATGCCTTTAACAGACGAAATAGCCCAGTCAAAATCAGGAAGAGTGATAACGGAATCGCAGTATTCGCATTTTGCTGAATGATTGATATTTACGGGAGCACCGCAGTTGGGGCAGTTTATGACTTTCTGCTCGTCATTTGCCTGTGTAAGTGTACCCTTTGAACGTATAAGTGCCCATTCGTATTCCATAAATTTTTCGGCGGTCTTGCTTCCGCTTACGACCGCACCTGTTCTGTCGTCCACGATATAGTCGACTATACGTGTTTTAAGACGGGCATAGACTGTGTCGTTTGAATCGTCGGAAGTAAAGCCCAACAAATCGACATCAAAAACGGAAATACGTTCAATTCGGTTTGTCTGACCTGCCTTGCGGAGAATTTCGACCTGACGGTCAAACTGAGAATAGAGTGTGTCTGTAAAATAAGGACGAAGAGGCTCAAGATCCTTTTCGGTGCAGCAATTCTGCATCTGAACATAGAGATTTGAGATTTTTTCGGTAAGGGCCTCTTCCGAAAAGAGCGGATCCGATCGTTTGAGGCTTTCTATCGGACTGAGCATTGAACGGTCAACTCCCGTAGCACCGGGAGCAATAGGTGTCTGAACCTGTGTACCGACATTTTTGCTTTTTATAAATCTGAAGTAAATAAACAAAGCAATAATGAGGATAACAACCGCAGAAGCACCGCCGCCGTCACCGAGAAGGAACATGGCAGTACCGAGATCGAGATC
>CAJGDF010000069.1 GCA_904502105.1 uncultured Clostridia bacterium | reverse complement strand
CAAACTCGAAACTTTTATGTACGCAATTATTTCGGTACATAATTTTTTCAAACTGTTGAAATTCAGCATGATATATGCTATAATGACAAAAAGCATGCAATAAGTAAAGGAGAAAAAAACAATGCTTCCAACAAATCTTTCAGCACTTGCTTTAGGTACAGCACCGTTTGGTACAGGTATACCAAAAGAAAAAGCATTCTCAATTCTTGATGCATACGTTGGCAACGGAGGAAATCTTCTTGACACAGCCGCCGTATACGGTATGGGCTTATCAGAACAGACGATCGGCGAATGGATAAAAGACAGAGGAACACGTTCAAAAGTAACAATTGCAACAAAAGGCGGTCATCCTTCAACTCCCGATTGGACACGACGTATAACAGAAAAAGATATACGTTCAGACATAGAAGATTCACTCCGCTATTTACAGACTGACAGCATCGACATATACTTTCTGCACCGCGACGATGAAGATAAACCTGTAGAGTATATAATGCCTGTTCTCGACAGACTTGTACGCGAAGGCAAAACGCGGTTTCTCGGAGCATCTAACTGGACAGTTGAAAGAATAAACGAAGCAAACACCTTTGCAAAAAACAACGGAATGGCTGAATTTTCCGTAAGTCAGATATTCTGGAACGGTGCCGTTATAAACAAAGACGGTGTGTACGATCAGACACTTGTTGCAATGGACGATGATCAGCATAACGGCTATGCCGAAAACAAGATCCCAGTCATGGCATATACCGCACAGGCACAAGGCCTTTTTTCTCATATAAAAAACAACGGTTACGACGGACTTTCAGACAGTCTGACAAGAACATATATAAACGACAGAACGAAACTCCGCGCAGAAAAAATTCTGTCGGTTTCAGAAGAAACAGGAGTATCGCCAACAGCAGTATCCCTTGCTTATTTGCTTTACGATAAAGAGGTAAAAGCATATCCGATCTTAGGTATCTCCCGCACAGAAAGACTTATTGAGGCAATGGAAGTTTTCTCTTTGCAGCAAAAAGATATAGATAAACTATTTTCATAAAAAGGGAGAATTTTAAATGATAACTAAAACCGAGTCATCCGGAAAAATAGATTATTTGGCTTGTTTTCCCAAAGATTTTAACGAAGAAAAAAAATATCCGCTCATAATTCATTTGCACGGTGCGGGTTCCCGATACCGTGATGCGGAATATACTAAAAATCAGTCAATCGTAAGGTACGCAGAGCAGACAGCCGATTTTCCGTTTGTTATGTTTTTACCCTATTGCAAAGAAAACACTTGGTTTGATATATTCGAGCAGCTCAAAAATACGGTTCAGGAGCTTGTTTCTTTACCGTATATAGACAAAGACAAAATATTTCTGTCCGGTGTAAGCATGGGTGGATACGGGGCTTGGCAGCTTTTAATGTCGCTTAATAATGTTTTCAACAAGGCAATAATATGCTGCGGCGGCGGAATGTACTGGAATGCAGTTCAAATAAAGGCTCAGGTTTGGGCTTTTCACGGAGATAAAGACCCTGTTGTATATCCGGACGAAAGTCAAAAGATGGTAGACGCCATAAACAAACACGGCGGCACCGCAAAATTGACGCTCTACAGCGGAGTTGGCCACAATGCATGGGATCCCACATATTTTAACCCCGAAATTTACGAATGGCTGCTTTCCGATTGTTAATATTTTATTTAAAAGCAAAAGCCGATGAGAAAAATCTCATCGGCTTATTTATATCTACTCTGTTCGGTTAAAACTCAACGGTCTCGGAATCCTTACCGAAAGCGCTGAATGTTGCAACGGCGTTACTCATATAGAAAACCTGAGTGTTGCCGTCGTTTTCATTATACATACCGCGAAGATTAGGATATGAGTCAAGCATAGATTTTTTTGCCTCTACCCTATCGTCCTCAATAAGCTCGCAGGCAATACGGATCCACGCACCGTCTTTAAAAGCACAGATCTCGGCTTTGTGGTTTGCGGCGATCTGACGGCTTACGGGCTTGATCTTGCCGGTCTGAATATAGAGTTTGCCTTCAAATTCATTAACAGTTCCGAAAGGACGTACCCTCGGCTGATCGTTTTCGACAGTTGCAAGGTAATAAACCTCTGCATTTTTCAAAAAATCATAAACACGTTTCATTGAAGCTCTCCTTTTTATATTTTCAAATTAATCTTTTATTTTCATTATTTTCTGATCATCGATCATCATTACGAGAACGGGAATCAAAATTATCTGCGCAATGATACCGGGGATCGCATTTGTTACAGCACCTGCAAGAAATGCTGAGAAAGTAAAGCCTTCTCCGCCTGTTCCGACACAGACAAACATCGAAGCGCCCCATACAAGTCTTCCCACGATCATAGCGGTAAGCAATGAGCAGTAAATAAACGGCTTTTTGCGAGGCAGAAATTTATGCATAAGGCCCGAAACCGCACCGTATGCCGCAAGTTCAAAAGCCATACAGACCGCTGTCGGAAACATCGGAGGGAAACCGCCTGTTAAAACAGAACGAAGAATCGGAGCGACAGCACCGACAACCAAGCCCCAAACAGGGCCGCAGATAAAGCCACAAAGAAGCACGGGAATATGCATCGGGCAAAGCATAGATCCGATCTCGGGGATCTGTCCCGTCAAAAAAGGCATAACGTATGCAAGAGCAAGAAAAAGCGCGGCAAGGATCATTTTCAGAAGTTTACGGTGATTTTTCATTTTAAGGTTCCTGTTCAGAAATGATATTAACAACGGTATTATAACATCATTTGCCGTTTTTTTCAATACCCTGACACCGAAAAAAATTTTTAATTAAGTGTTGACTTATTCAAAAGTTTCTGATATAATAGTTGCGTTTGAAACTGTTGCACATGCAACAATTATATTTAAACGGAGTTAGATATGCTGAATTTCATGAGAATGATGAACAATATCAGCCGATCGCAAGCTGTTTACCGTCACAGTAAAATATCTGCCGACGATCTGCAAAGCTGTCATTATGCATTTGCATTGGCAATATGCGGTGAACCGGGAAGATCGCAGGAAGAGCTTGCGCAGGAGCTGTGTGTAAACAAAAGCACGGTTGCGAGAAATCTCAACTATCTTGAGGAGAAAGGGTATATTTCGCGTCAATCGTTACCGAACGACAAAAGGCAGTTTTCGGTTTTTCCGACAGAAAAAATGCTTTCTGTTTTACCTGAGATCAAAGCCGCCTCGATCGAATGGATAACCCTTTTATCCGAAGACATACCGAAGGACGAGCTTGAAATTTTCGATTCGGTGTTAATGCGGATGCAGGAAAAAGCAAGAAATATAATTAAGAAGCAAGAGGAAAACAAATGAAGTGGGTATTTTCATACTTAAAGCCGTTAACGGGCAGGATAACCGCCGGCATCACGGTTAAAATAATAGGTACGGTTGCGGAGCTGATAATTCCGTTTTTATTAAGCTACATACTTGAAAATGTAATCGAAACGAACGATATCAAGCAGATACTGTTTTTCGGCGGTCTGATGGCGATCTGCGCGATCATAGCCTGCCTCGGAAACATAATCGCAAACAGAATGGCAGCAAAGACCACAATGACGTTTGCCACTCAGATGCGAAAAAATCTCTTTTTAAAGACTCTTAATCTTTCCGCCAGAAGTACGGACAGATTTACTATTCCGTCTCTTGAATCAAGAATAACATCCGACACATACAACGTGCAGAACTTTATCGGTATGATGCAGCGAATGGGCATCCGCGCGCCGATACTTCTTCTCGGCGGTACTATCATTACTATGGTAATGGACAGAAAGCTCGCACTTGTTATGATCGCGACCCTGCCGCTTATATTTGTTGTTGTTTACGGAATTTCACGAATGGGTGTTCCGCTTTATTCAAAGGTACAGCAGGCAGTAGACGGGATGGTGCGAGTTGTCCGTGAAGATGCTCAGGGTATCCGTGTTATAAAAGCGCTTTCCAAGGTTGATTACGAAAACGCACGTTACGACAAAGCAAATCTTGCGCTCAAGAAAAGCGAAGCAAAAGCAGGCATCATCATGGGTGTTGTAAACCCTGTTATGACATTGCTTATGAACTCCGGTATCGTTGCAGTAATCGCAGTAAGTGCATATTTTGTTTCAACAGGTAAATCTTCAGCAACCACCGTTATTGCGTTCATGCAGTATTTCACGCTTATATCAATGGCAATGATGTCTCTTTCGAGAATGTTTGTTATGTACACCAAATGCGCAGCATCCGCAAAGCGTATCTCCACGGTAATGGAAGAAGTCAGCGAGCTCAAATTATGCGAAGATGACGGCAAGGGCGACACCTCCGCTCATATCTCATTTGAAAACGTTTCTTTCTCCTATCTCGGCAAAACAGACAACTTAAAAAACATCTCATTCTCCCTTAAAAAAGGTGAAACACTCGGTATCATAGGCGCTACGGGCAGCGGCAAATCGACCCTTTTACGTCTGCTTATGCGTTTTTACGATGCAGACTCGGGCGTTATCAGAATTAACGGAAAAGACGTCCGTTCATACACAAGCGAAGAACTTACGGCTATGTTCGGCGTGGTTTTCCAGAACGACTTTCTCTATGCCGATTCTATCGAAGAAAATATCCGCTTCGGCAGAGATATAACAAGCGAAGATATTGTTAAAGCAACAAAAATAACTCAGGCACACGATTTTATAACATCATTCTCCGAGGGCTATGAACACAAGATATCCGCAGGAGGTACTAACCTCTCGGGCGGTCAGCGTCAGCGTGTACTTATTGCGCGTGCGATAGCAGGACGTCCCGAAATACTTATTCTTGACGACTCCTCATCGGCTCTCGACTATAAAACAGATGCAAATCTCCGTCAGGCACTTGCAACATCTCTTCCCGATTCTACAGTTATTACCGTTGCACAGAGAGTAAGCTCCGTTAAAAACTGCGATCTTATTCTCGTAATCGAAGACGGTGAAATAATAGGCTGCGGCAAGCATGACGATCTTATGCAGACATGTTCCGAATACAAAGAAATCAGCGATTCACAGATGGGAGGTGCTTTCCTTGACTGATAAAAATATCAAACCGAGAAACAGAAAAGGCATATTTATAAGGTTGAGCAAATACGTTTTGCAGCAATGGCCGTTATTTATAGTTGCTTTGCTTTTAACACTCGGTTCAAACCAGCTTTCTCTTTTAGGTCCGAAATATTCGGGTGCCGCGATCGATGCAATAGAATTTGAAAGCGGCGTAAATTTCCCTGCAGTCTGGGAAAACATCACATATATGCTTATGTGCTACGTTATCTCCGCACTGTTATCGTATATTCTTTCTGTTGTTATGATCCAGCTGAGCCAGAGAATCATCTATAAGATGAGAAGACAGGTTTTTGAAAAGCTTACAACGCTCCCCGTCAATTATTTTGATACTCATGCAACAGGTGATATCATCAGCCATCTTTCATACGATATTGACACGATAAACGCTTCTCTTTCTCACGACTTTGTGCAGATATTGACAAGTATTTATACCGTTGTCGGCTCTCTTATTTTCATGTGGCAGATATCAAAGCCGATGATAATCATTTTTGTATTAACAGTTCCCGCATCCATACTTTTCACACGCTACCGTTCAAAAATAGTACGTCCTCTTTTCAGCAAGCGTTCTAAAAAATACGGTGAGCTTAACGGATTTGCAGAAGAAATGCTCACAGGCTCCCGTACGATTTCCGCATACGGAATGGAAAACGTTGTATCATCACGATTCAATAAAATCAACGACGAAGCAATGGATGCAATGTATAACGCGGAATATAACAGCGCACTTCTCTTCCCGACAATAAACCTCATAAACAATATTTCGATAACCCTTGTTGCTGTAATGGGCGGCATACTGTATATGTACTCGCAAAACGGTACGGTGCTTGCAACATCGGTATTTTTCATCACTCTCGGCGGCGTTGCGCAGTTCGTTCAGTACTCAAGAAAATTTGCAGGACCTATCAACGAATTTTCAAACATTCTTCACGAGATCCAGTCGGCTTTCTCGGCTGCGGAACGTGTATTTGCCATTCTTGATGAGGAGCCCGAAAAGGCAGATGACCTTGATGCAAAGGAATTGAAAAATGTTGAAGGCGATGTTAGCCTCAAGAACGTAACATTCGGCTACACCGAAGATAAAATCATCCTTAAAAACGTATCTGTAACCGCTAAAAAAGGACAGACTGTTGCTATTGTAGGCCCGACAGGTGCAGGTAAAACGACCATTATCAACTTGCTGATGCGCTTTTACGATCATCAGAGCGGCGAAATACACATTGACGGGATACCGTCTTTGAACATCAAGAGAACAGACCTGCGTCTTGCATTCAATATGGTTCTTCAGGACACATGGCTTTTCTGCGGAACGATATACGACAACATCATTTACGGCAGAGAGGATGCAACACCTGAGGAGGTTTACGAAGCGGCAAGATCAGCGAAGATCGACTCATACATAAGAAGCCTGCCCGAAGGATACGACACGATCCTTTCAGACGACGGTGTAAACATCTCGAAAGGACAAAAGCAGCTCATAACAATTGCCCGTGCATTCCTTTCAAACGCGCCTATTCTTATTCTTGACGAAGCAACATCAAACGTTGACTCACGTACGGAAATACAGATACAAAACGCAATGACGGCGCTCATGGAAAACAAGACCTGTTTTATTATTGCACACAGACTTTCAACAATTCAGAACGCGGACACGATTCTGGTTGTTAAAGACGGCACAATAATTGAACAGGGCAACCACGAAGAACTCATAAAGCTTGGCGGTTTTTATCACTCGCTTTATCATTCACAGTTTAATTAACAAAACCAAACGACCTCCCGACGGTTTGTACGTTGAGAGGTCGTTTTATGTATTTATTTTTCAGAATCGCGCCTGTATTTAATATATTTTATTCCGAACGTTGCAAAAACAACAAGATAAACTCCGATAATGCCGCCGAGAAATGCCGCTACCCCATGATTGTGAAAAGAAAAAAGATTAAGGAAAAACTGAGGAATAAGACACGCTGAAAAGATAACGACTAAAGGAAGCATTCTGCCTTTGAAAACACGCTCCATCATGGCAATACGGGAGGATTCGTCGCAAAAGATACCCTCGTCTCCGTTCATTTCGGATTTAGGTTTACTGAAATAGCTGTAGCCCATATAGTCCTGAATATAATCCCAGCCGCAATCGCTGAACATCTTAATATATTCTGATTTATGCTCAATTCCTTCCTGATTATAGTCAAGCTGATAAACAACTTCTGCCGGCTCACATTCCTCAAAATGATAAAAACCAACACCCGTTACCTTAACAAAACGCCAACCGCTGCGGTGCATTTCAGAAAGGAATTCCTGCTCTTTTTCATAATCGACTATACTGAAATATCTATATTTCTTTAATGTTCTCATTTTACAGCTCCTCCTGTGTTATTCTGTAAAGCCTTTTTATTCTGTTAAGCTCAATATTTAAAACTTCTCTGCCAAGATCGGTTATCTGATATATTTTTCTTTTATCTTCTTCTTTAACAAATTCTATAACTCTGTCCTTTTCCATCTTCGAAAGGCTTCCGTACATCGTTCCCGGCGCCAAACGGATCTCACCGTCAGTCAGTTTTTCGACCAATTGAACGACTCCGTAACCGTGATTTGGTTTTTGTAAACAAAACAAAATATAAAAAGCCGTTTCTGTCATCGGCATATACACCTTTTTTATATGTTGATCCATAAACATACCTCCATAAATATCGCACTGCGATATATCGTACTTATATTATATCGCACTGCGATGCATTTGTCAAGGGGGTTAGAAAAATTTTTTTAAAAGGTATAGAATTTTCGTTTCAGAATATACTTTTCGTAAAAGTATTCGGGGGATAAAAAATGAGACGTTCTATAGATTTTTGGCAGACCGTAGGATTTGGTGTTGCGGCGATTGGCGGAACACTTTTGCATTTTCTTTACGATTGGCTTGGTGAGGCCGCTTGGATAGCACCATTTTCGGGCGTTAACGAATCAACATGGGAGCATATGAAGCTTCTTTTCTGGCCGATGTTTATATATGCAATAATACAATATTTTTTCTTTGCAGACCGTAAAAATTTCTGGTGCATAAAAATAAGAGGAACACTTTTGGGCTTAACACTTATCCCTGTCTTTTTTTACACCTACAACGGAGCGATCGGTAAATCTCCCGACTGGCTCAACATCACGATATTTTTTATCAGCGCCGCGATCGCATATATCTATGAAACAAGGCTGTTCAATGCTGAAAGGACACGCTGTAAAGCACCTAAAATCGCATTCGCCATGCTTTGCGTATTGGCAATTCTGTTTATTGTTTTTACGTTTTTAACACCGAAGCTCGGCATTTTCAGAGATCCTATAACCGGAATGTTCGGGATATAAAATCAATTTGACCTTGAAATTTGACCGATATTATGTTATAATAAAAAAAGGGGACAAACCCGAATTAAATTTCAGGAGATTGCTGTTTGAAAAGAAACAACACCTTAGAGATTGTGGCATAACCGAGAGGTTTGCCCTACAGTCACGCTGCCTCTCTTAGTTGAAGGTCAACAATT
>CAJGDF010000068.1 GCA_904502105.1 uncultured Clostridia bacterium | reverse complement strand
CTCGTCGCCGTAAATATGAGCAACCACACCGTAGTTTTTCATATAACGCCAGTCGTCAACCTCCGGCAGCCTGTCCATATCACAGCCCGTTTCGGCTATGAATGTAGGAGCAAACGGAGATTCTGATTCGAGAAGCACTGCCGCGGTGAATTCAACGGCATCTGCCATCTTTTCCTTGTCACGGAAACGGAATCTTTCCATCTTCGTTCTCTTTGCGGGGAACAGATCAACGTCCGAAACAACCAATGTTGAAACATCGCGCATAGCCTCGATCGAATGATAGCCCAAAAGCACGCTGCCGAGCTTTCTCAGACGCTTCTGCTCCGCAATATACGGCAGAACGAAAGCCATTTCAGCCGCAAACGATGCAGCTATCGCAAACAGAGCCGCAAGAGCCGCCGCAAATGCGCCAAAGCCCGATATAAAACCGATTATCATCGAAATGATAAGTATCGCTCCGCTTGCAACGGGAACGAACATTCTTATCTTTTCCTCCGACGGGTCGGCATCGTATGTCGTGTCAACAACGTTCGGAAACTTAACTATCGGGTTTACGATGCAAACTCGGTCTATCGCACGCTTGTGCATGTCGATGTCGCTTGTGTTCACAACGTATGTCTTGCTGTTTTTTATTAAATTCAGGTTTGTTATTATCTCGCAGATAAAAAGATATTTCATCGCCATCGAAATGGCTGCCGAAATAAATATCGCGGGAGCAAATGTATGAAACTCACTGCCCTCCGGCGTAAAAATCAGAACGAACGACTGAATTGCCGCCGCAATGAGTGCAACGGATGTCAGCGAATCGTTTGACGGACGCAACAGAAATATCGAAATAAGTCCGTCGCCCATCTCCTGCGCGCAGAAAAAGAATACCGTGACAGAAAGAACGAGGCCGGCAATACCGCTTATAATCGGCGGAAGCCCGATAACTGCGAGAATAGCCGTCAGCACCGCCGCAAATAGCGCAACCAATGTTTTTACCCCGAAAGCGTCCTTCGACGCCTGCGCCGCATTGAACTGTTCACGGAAATAATTGTCTCT
Organism: uncultured Clostridia bacterium; assembly: GCA_904502105.1. Classification (GTDB taxonomy): domain Bacteria; phylum Bacillota; class Clostridia; order Oscillospirales; family UBA644; genus HGM12619. Next base: position 7,558 of record CAJGDF010000068.1, on the reverse strand, counting down.
CAAAAGAAATACCCCAATGAACCGCTTATCTAACGGTTTTTTATGCTCTGTCCTGTCTTACTTTTTCGTACATTGCAACAGCCGCCGCAACAGAGATGTTGAGCGATGTTATCTCGCCTGCCATGGGGATCTTGATAAGATGATCGCATCTTTCTCTTACAAGTCTTGAAAGACCTGTTCCCTCATCACCCATAACAAGAGCAACCGCGCCGCGAAGATCGGTCTGGTAAATGTCGTTTTCGGCAGCGCCGTCAGTGCCGTAGATCCACACATTGTTTTCCTTGAGGAATTCGATGGTCTCCGCAATGTTTACAACTCTTGCGATCTTCATGTATTCGCATGCACCTGCCGCAGTCTTGTATACGGTAGCCGTAAGTCCGCATGCGCCTCTCTTCGGGAGAATGATGCCGTGAACACCTGCCGCATTCGCGGTTCTGATTATCGCACCGAGATTTCTCGGATCGTTGATGCCGTCGATAACGATGATAAACGGCTTTTCTTCTTTCTCTTTTGCATATTCGAGAATGTCTTCGGGTTCACAGTAGGAAAATTCGGTCGTTATCGCAACAATACCCTGATGCGATGCCGAGCGTGTCATGCTGTCAAGCTTTGCTTTTTCTGCTTCAACAACGGTGATGCCGTTTTCCTTTGCCATTGCGATAACTCTCACGATAGAGCCTTCTCTGTCACCCTTCGCAACGAATATCTTGTCTACTGTTCTGCCCGAACGGATAGCCTCCATTACGGAGTTTCTGCCGAAGACCATGTTTTCGCTGTCTTCGTTTGCCTGACCTCTTTCGTCATCTTTTCTTCTTTCGGGCTTGGGTGATTTTGCATATGAGGGCTTTTTGTAATTCGGGTTTCTGCCCGTTGTCTTGCCTTTTGATTTATTGTCTCTCATGTCTTTTTCCTTTCGCTTCAACAAGAGCGAAATTTTCCTCTCCTGATGTACTTTTCATGTATTTTTGATCTGTCGTTTTACTGTTATTTGAGTTACATTATATTATAACACATTTTTTCTCATTTGAAAAGGGGTTGACGATTATTTCGACATTTTACATAAAATAAAGTCGATTATTTGTGCAAATTACACAATAAAAAATTCGGATTTTCCTGTTTTAACAAAAAATAAAGCCCCAAAAGCCTCAAAAACACGCTTCGTCAACCGTGATCTTTGCTATGACCGGAAAATGGTCCGACGGATACATGCCGCCGTAAGCCGTTCTGTCAATGTGCGCCGAGATTATATCGAGCCTTTTTGTTGCAAAAATATAGTCGATCGGAGCGCCTTTTTTCGTTCCCTTAAAGCCGTGATAAGTTCTGATATTTTCGGGATCGAGCCTGTAAAGAACGCTGAATGTGTCCTTTGCAAATGCCCCCTCTTTACCGTTTTCGAGCAGTGTTTTAACGGTCTTTGAGGTCGGCAGAGCGTTGAAATCCCCCATGATGACCGTTCCGCAAAGCCTCTCACTGTCGTATTTTTCGGCAAATTTTTTTATGAGGGCAGCACCCCGTCTTCTTGCAAACGGGCTGAAGCAGTCGAGATGCGTGTTGTAGATCCGTATCGGGTCTCCGCCGTTTTTCGGCTTCAGAATACACCATGTACAGATCCTCGGAAAGAGCGAAAACCACGATCTGCTCCCGTTTTTTTGCGGTGAACGCGACAGCCAGAACGTGTCCGATTCAATAAGCTCAAAAAGCTCTTTTTTATAAAAAATCGCAGTATATTCGTCTTTTTTGTTCAACGTCCGCGGGCAGCCCACACGGCAGTAAATATCCGATATATGCTCCTTTTTTTCGAGAACGTCTATCGCTTTTTCCGTCAGCTCCTGTGTGCCCAGAATGTCGGGAGAAACGCTCCTGAAAAATTCTTCTATCGACTCTGTTCTGTTTTGAAAGCTTGCTTTCGATCTTTCGGAGAACGCACGCTTCATGTTAAAAGTTGCAACTGTGTATGTCAAAAAAATTCCTCTTTCTTAAAAGAGTCGAGCGCAGAACAAGCACCCACGCATTATTCTGCCCTCGAAAACAGATATTAAACTTTTTTAAGTATCGTCTGAGCCAAAAGAAGATCTTCTTTTGTCGTTATTTTTATGTTCGACGGCTCACAGATGACTGTTTTTACTTTAACACCGAGCACCTCCGCCATCGAGGAGTCGTCCGTAAAATCCGAAAATCTGCCGCCGAATGCTTCAACCATCCGTGCGTATATCTCCCTCGAAAATATCTGCGGAGTTGCGGCTGAAATGAGAATATTTCTGTCAACCGTGCGGTCTATAAAACCGTCCGGAGTTACTGTTTTAACGGTGTTTACCTGGGGCATTGCCGCGATCGCCGCACCGTGCTCGTATGCCGCAAAAGCCACCGCATCTATGTCCTTCGGCGTTATGAGCGGACGTGCTCCGTCATGTACCGCAACGAACGGCACACACGGGTCGGTGTTCGCAAAGCCTATCGCCGCAGAGCTCTGCCTGCACGGACCGCCTTCAACGACCGCCGAGATCTTGTTCAACCCGTATTTTTCCTTTAATTCAAGGATGTATTCAATTTTTTCTTTACGTGTAACAACAACCGTCTGCACCGTCTGTTCGGATAACTCAAATGCCTTCAGTGTGTGAACGATGCACGGGAGATCTCCGATAAGCTGTTCAGTTTTATCTTTGCCGAATCTCTCCGAAGAGCCCGCAGCCGTTACTATCGCCGATATTTTACTGTTTTCCGTCAATGCAAACACTCTTTCATTATAAATATAATCATAATACACAATATTATACGTTTTTTTTTATTTTTGTCAAGGGTTTAGTTATTGATTTTTTCTTAAATTTAGTATATAATGATATAGGAGAAATTTTTGTCAGAAAAAATGACTCCGAAATATGTAAATAATATGAGTGTTTTATGCGTGTACTTTTTATAGGCGATATTGTCGGCAATGCCGGGCTTACACACCTGAAAAAAAATCTGCGTAAGCTGACTGCGCAATACCCGTGCGATATCGTTGTTGCAAACGGCGAAAATATCAATCAGAAAAACGGAATAACACCTTACGAGGCAGAGGAGCTTCACTATGCGGGCGTTGATGTTATAACCCTCGGCAACCATGCGTTCCGTCAGCAGAGCATTTACAGCTTTCTTGACGACTGCAATTACATCGTCCGTCCCGCAAACTACCCGTCTGTCTGCCCCGGTGTGGGAACTGCTGAGTTTGACACAGCAAAGGGCAAGGTCGTTGTTGTTTCTCTTGCAGGTCAGGTCGATCTCGACCCTGCGGACAACCCGTTTTATACTGCGGATAAGATCGTTTCGGCAAACAGCGACAGCTTTATCATCGTTGATTTCCATGCGGAGGCAACAAGCGAAAAGCGAGCTCTCGGCTATTATCTTGACGGCAGAGTCGGCTGCGTTTTCGGAACTCACACCCATGTTCAGACCGCAGACGAACAGTTTTTGCCGAAAGGTACGGCTTATATGACGGACGTTGGCATGACAGGCTCTTCAGACTCCGTTTTGGGCGCAAAAAAACACCAGGCTATACAAAGATTTTTAACCCGTGCATTTGTTCCGCTCGATCAGGCTGAGGAAGCCCCCGTCATCAATGCGGTCTATGCCGATACAGAAAAGAAATATATCGTGAGGATTACCCTGTAATGTATACAAAAGACGATCTTAAAAGGCATCTTGCCGAAATGAATTTTTTCCCCTGGGACACCGTTCTCGTTCACTCTTCAATGAAATCAATCGGTGAGGTCGAAGGCGGTGCGGATACCGTTCTTGACGCTTTCAGCGAATATTTTTCGGACGGTCTTCTCATTTTCCCCACCCATTCCTGGGCAACAATCGATGAAAAGCATTATATCTACGATCCCGAAAAAGAGCCTTCATGTGTTGGCCTTCTCACAAATATGTTTATGAAACGTCCGGGTGTCGTCCGTTCGCTCCACCCCACCCACTCGGTGGCTGTTCTCGGCGCAAGAGCAAAAGAATTTATCGAGGGCGAAGAATTTGCAACAACACCCTGCCCCAGAAACGGCTGTTGGGGCCGTCTTATCGAGGAAAGAGCAAAGATCCTCTTCCTCGGCTGTCCTCTCACTAAATTTACATTCGTTCACGGTCCCGAAGAATGGCTCGATATTCCCGACAGACTCGCACCCAACGCTATCGACCTCAAGATAAAAATGCCCGACGGAACGTATCTCGACAGCCGCTTCCACAAGCATCAGTGCTCCTTCGGTAACGTTTCCGACAACTTCGGCAAGCTTACCGAGCCCCTTATCGCAAAGGGTATCGCACAGAGAGGCAAGTTCGGTGATGCCGAATGTATAATCGCAGACGCCGCACGTTCATCCGATTTCGTTATCCGTCTGCTTCAGACCGACCCCGAAATTTTCAATGACCCCTCTCCTATCCCCGAGGAATATTTCGCTGTCAGACGTAAAATGAAGATCTCTCCGTCTCTTCTTGCGTGCGATATCGCAAATCTTGCAGACGAGGTCGCATCCGTTTCCAATGCCGATTACATACATATCGACGTTATGGACGGTCACTTTGTACCGAACATCTCCTTCGGTCTTCCCATCGTTGAGGCTGTAAATAAAGCAACGGATATCCCCCTCGACCTTCATCTTATGATGGATAACCCCTCAAAATACATTGCGGATTTCGCAAAAGCAGGCGCGGATATGATAAGCGTTCACTATGAGATCGACGAGGACCTCTCTTCCCTCATCTCACTTATCGAATCTTTTGATGTTAAACCCGCGGTTGCTATTAAACCCAAAACTCCCATCGAAGTCATCTATCCCTACCTCGACAGACTCGCGTCCGTTCTTATTATGACTGTTGAACCCGGCTTTGGCGGCCAGACTCTCCACACGGAATGCCTTGATAAGGTAAGAAAGCTCCGCAACGAGATAAGAAGACGCGGCCTTTCCGTTGAGATCGAGGCGGACGGCGGTATCAACACCTCCAACCTCGCCGCAGTATCCCGCGCAGGTGTTTCCATCGCAGTTATGGGCACAGCGCTTTTCAACGAAAACGACAGACAGGCGTTTATCGACAGGTGCAAAGGCTGATGGGCATTTTCAGCGGAATGGAGAGAGTCGTTGCGGAAAACACTCTCAATATAAGAAAAATTTTGCTTGACCCCGACAGAACCGCCATGATAAATATCAACACGATCGACGGCTTTTTCAAAAAAGGTCCTTTCGTGTCGTCTCATATGACATCGGCGATAAAAAATCTCGTCCGTATAAACGAATATCTGCTTCACTGCCGTCGCGTGTTCGCCGTCGATTTCCATACCGATAAAAGCACTGAATTCCGTACCTTCCCCGAGCACTGCACAACAGACGATGAATGTCAGATAATCGAGGAGCTCGATAAATTCGCTTCGTCATCCGATTTCGTTGTTAAAAACTGCGCTAACGCAATGTTTTCCAACGGATTTCTTCGCTGGTTTGCAGATAATGCCGACACTCTCGATAATTTTATCATCGTCGGCGCTCATACGGATATAGATGTTATGCAGTTGGCCCTTTCTCTTCGCTCTTATTTTAACGAACGCAACAGAGCGGTCAAGATAATCGTCGTTCTTAATGCCTGCAGAACATTTGCCGCAGAATCTCACAATGCAGACGATTTTCACACCTTCGCCGCTTATAATATGCTTCTTAACGGCATTACCTGTGTGAATGTCTGAGAAAAATATCACGTATTTTGATAAAACCTCTTGACAATTCACGTTAAATGATATATAATAAGCTAAAATATTCCAAAAAACATGGAGGAAGTTTTAATGCAGGATGCAAAACAGAAAGCGCTCGACACCGCTCTTGCGCAGATCGAAAAACAGTACGGTAAAGGCTCCGTAATGCTGCTCGGACAGAATGCGGCAATGAATATAGATTCAATCTCCACAGGCTCCTTCTCTCTCGATATGGCGCTCGGTATAGGCGGCGTTCCGAAGGGAAGAATAGTTGAAATATACGGTCCCGAAAGCTCCGGTAAAACCACCGTTGCTCTCCATATGGTTGCAGAAAGCCAGAAGGCAGGCGGCACAGCGGCATTTATCGATGCCGAACATGCGCTTGACCCCGAATATGCAAGAAACCTCGGCGTTGATATCGATTCTCTTCTCGTTTCTCAGCCCGATAACGGCGAACAGGCGCTTGAGATCACCGAGACTCTCGTTCGTTCCGGTGCTATCGATATAATCATCGTTGACTCCGTTGCGGCTCTCGTTCCCCGTCAGGAGCTTGAGGGCGATATGGGTGACAGCCACGTAGGTCTTCATGCCCGTCTTATGTCTCAGGCTTTGAGAAAACTTGCGGGCGCTATCTCCAAATCAATGTGCGTAGTTGTTTTCATCAACCAGCTCCGTGAAAAGGTCGGCGTTGTTTACGGCAACCCCGAAACCACAACCGGCGGCCGCGCGCTCAAATTCTATGCATCTGTCCGCCTCGACGTAAGAAAAGTTGAAAATCTCAAGGTCGGCGGCGATGTTATCGGCTCAAGAACAAGAGTCAAGGTCGTTAAAAACAAGGTCGCTCCCCCGTTCAAGGAAGCGGAATTCGATATTCTTTACGGCAAAGGCATCTCCCGTGACGGTGAGATCCTCGATATTGCCGTCAAACTCGACATCGTTCAGAAATCGGGCGCATGGTTCTCTTACGACGGCAGCCGTCTCGGCCAGGGCAGAGATAATTGCCGTGAGCTTATCCGCAATAACGAGGAGCTCCGCACCGAGCTTGAACAGAAGATCACCGCCGCTCTCAAAAATACGGGCGAGGATCTTTCCGATGTTGTTAAAACAAAGGCTGATGCACCCGCTCCCAAGGTATCCATTGACGTTTCAGCCGAAGATTTTGATTGATAATGTTTAAAATAACAGAGATCTCCCCTCAGCAAAAGGGTAATCTTCTCAATGTTTTTGTCAACGGAGAATTTTCCTTTTCCGCTGACTCGGGCTTTATCGTTGAGGAGGATGTTTTTGTCGGCAAGGCTCTTGATGATCAGGGGCTTTCCGATCAAATACCGCCCGTCCGGGATGATGACCGAGCCGCGCCGATCCAGCATTTTCTGTATGGCGGCGGTGTCATCATGAACGCCGTCACCGTAAAGCTTTATTTCTTCCATCTTTTTTATCTCCTTACACGGGAAGGCTCAGGCAAAGGATTCCCGTAAGTCCGATCGCCGTTCCGATCATTCTCATTTTATCAAACCGCTCTTTAAAAAAGAGCACGGATACAAATACCGTCAAAAGCATTGCGCCGCCGTTGGCCACGGGATAATAAATCATACTGTCAAGCTTACCCGCCAGCGTCAGATTGATCGCGGAATACATCCCGATCACAAGTCCCGAAAGCACCGCAAGCATCGTGGCGGAGGACTTTGCTTCGTTTCCTCCCCTTTTCCGCGTGATCCATCCGGCCGCAAGCGAAAAAGAAAGCATAAACGCGCAAGCGATGCAAACAAAGGGCATTCTCTCCTCCCCGCCCTCTGTGCTCTGGTGAATTTTCTCCATCAATCCCGCCATACCCGAGAGGAAGAAGGCAAGGAT
>CAJGDF010000067.1 GCA_904502105.1 uncultured Clostridia bacterium | reverse complement strand
TATTTGTCAATATATAATCAAAAACATTACGTATAAATCATATGAGAATAATCAACACATAACTGCGACAATCGTTAAGGAAATATTTGTATTACAATTATTTTATGCATAATACGATATTACCTTTACTGCTCCTTGACATTTGAATCAATATAATGTATAATAAACAAAATAGGTCCGGACAAACAACGGACCCCTTGATAAATATTTTGCAATTTAATCGGGATAGGAGATTTCATATGAAAAAAACATTACACATCATCCCCCATTCTCATTGGGATAGAGAGTGGTATCAGTCCTTTGAAGCGCACAGAATCAAGCTGGTAGAACTCTTTGATGCAATTATTGAAGAGATGGAAAAAACCGACGAATACACATATTATCACATGGACGGTCAGTTTATTCCTGTTGAAGACTATCTGGAAATTCGTCCCCACATGAAAGACCGTCTTCTCAAGCTCATTAAGGACGGCAGAATTCAGGTAGGCCCCTGGTATGTTCTTCAGGACGAATTTCTTACAAGTGGCGAAGCAAACGTAAGAAACATGCTTTACGGTATTCAATTATCTAAAAAATTCGGTGCTGATCCGCTTATGTGCGGTTACTTCCCCGATGCATTCGGCAACGTTGGTCAGGCTCCTCAGATCTGCCGCGGATTCGGCATTGACAATGCGGTTTTCGGCCGTGGTCTGAATGATGTAGGTTCAGATAATCAAGTTATAAGACAGAACGGTATCACAAAATCCGAGCTCATATGGCAGGCACCCGACGGAAGTGAAGTTATAGGTGTAATGTTTGTAGACTGGTACTGCAATGCAATGGAACTCCCCTCCGATCCTGATGCATTACGTGAAAAGATCTTACGTATCGGTCATTCATTGGAACGTTTTGCAGAAACCGATCACCTTCTTGGTATGAACGGCTGCGACCACCAGCCCCTCCAGCGTAATCTTGTTGAAGTAATCAAAACAGCAAATCAGGTACAGGATGAATACAATGTTATACAGTCCAACATGAAAGATTACGTTGCAGAAATCAGAAAACACAGTGACCGTTTGAGCAAATTCACAGGCGAAATCATCGGTCAGTATACAACAGGATTCGGTCTTTTAACATCTACCGCATCCACACATATTGATATTAAAACAAGAAACTGGCGTAATCAGCATACCTTGGAGCGTCTTGCAGAACCTGCAACTCGTTTTGCTGCTATAAACGGCGGTAAATATGACCGTGACTTCTTCCTTTACGCTTGGCGCAGACTTATGCAGAACCACCCCCACGACTCGATCTGTACATGCTCTTGCGATGAGGTTTACGATGCTATGCTTGCGAGATTTGACTCTTCACAGCAGGTAGCAGATAAAATGGTTGAAAATGCCATGACGCATTTAGCAAATGTTGTCAACACTGATTGCGGTGGAGATATGTCTATCCTTGTTCTTTCTTTGGAACCCGCAAAATCCACAACAACCGTAACCGCAAACGTTGATTTTGCCGTAGAAGAAAATGTACAGGCTATCGCAATATACGACCCTGCCGGAAATCTTGTTCCTGCAAAAATCAACCGCATCAGCAATCTCTTTACATACACTCTGCCTAATGACAGATTCCGTCAATCCCGTTACGTAGACCGCTTTGAAGTTGAATTCCCCGTAACGACCGATGGTATGGGTTGGCAGGTTTACAAAGTTACAAAAGCAGACAAAGCCCCTGTTATGGATTGTCCCATTACTATCCGCGAAAATGGCATGGATAACGGTATTTTGTCTGTAACATTTAATAAAGACGGATCATTCAACCTTATCGACAGCAGAACAGGCCGTACGTTTGCAGGACAGAACAGATTGGAAGATCAGCCCGATATTGGTGAATCCTATAACTTCAAGGCAGGCGGAGAACCTATTCTTTGCGATAATGCGGAAACAACTCTCTGTGAAACAACAGCATACAGCGCAACATTCAAGACAGTTGCAAAATTGGCAGGAGATGCCGTAGTAACATCCTATGTAACTCTTCAGAAAGATGTTGCTCGCGTTGACATTAAGACCGTTATCGTAAACAACGGCGAAAATCACAGAATCCGTGCACTGTTTGATTCTGATGTTATAACAGAATACGCTTTATCCGAAGGTCAGTTCGATTTAACAGCCCGTCCCATCGAACCCTCTTTCACATGGCAGAACCCCTCAAACCTTCAGAAAACACAGGCATTTGTTGCAATGGAAGCTGAAAACGGTGATGACAAAGAAGCAGCTCTTGCTATTGCTAACAGAGGTATTTGTGAATACGAAATTCTCAGAAACGGTCACAATACTATTGCAATCACATTGCTTCGTTCTGTTGCTGAAATGGGTGACTGGGGTACCTTCCCCACTCCCAAGGCACAGTGCAAGGGAGAATACACATTAGAATATGCAATCGTCCCCTACTGCAACGGCTGCAAAGGCAAAGCTTACCGTACAGCATATGATTTTGCTGCGCCTGCTGTTCTTGCAATTGGCACAACATGCCATGACGGCAATTGCCCTGCAGAAAACAAATTCTTGAGCTTTGACAACCAGTTCCTCCATGTTACTGCATGTAAACAGGCTGAAGACAGAGACAGCACAATTCTCCGATTCTTCAATCTTACAAACGAAACTCAGAAACTCAATGCTTCTGTATCAGAATCTGTAAAAGAGGCTTGGTTCACAAATATGAACGAAGAGCGCGGCGAAGCACTTAGTATTGAAAACGGCAAATTGTCACTTGATATTCCCGCAAAGAAGATCATTACCATTGAGTTGGTTTAATTCAATATCTATCTGCTTTTCACTGTAAGTTTTACATAAAAACCGACAATCTTCATGATCATAAAATCAATCTGATTTTGCGATGATCGTCATTATCAATTAAACAAAATAAAGGCTTTCCTTACAACATCCGTTTCAACAAAGGATTTAGGAAAGCCTTATTATTTTATCAGCATTATATTCTGTTTATGAAACAAATTAAACCGCTGACCTCTTGAATGCCATGAGGGAGGCTATTTAGCCAGTTTTTCCTTCCAATCGTTTTCTTTAAAACCGACAAGAACGAATTCTTCTCCGATGAGTATGGGGCGTTTTACGAGCATACCGTCAGATGCAAGTAGTTTGAGCATTTCGTCGTCATTCATTTGAGGAAGTTTATTTTTCAGGTCTAGCGATTTATACAAAAGACCGCTTGTGTTAAAGAATTTTTTGAGCGGCAGTCCGCTTTTTCTGTACCATTCAGTCAATTCGTCAATATTGGGATTATCAATTTTGATATCTCTGAGTTCATATTCAATTTGATTATCTTCCAGCCACTTTTTTGCTTTTTGACAAGTGGTACATTTGGGATAACATATATATTTCAACATAACATACTCCTAAATATAAAGTTTATTGGGTTTAACTCCGGCGCAACGCTCTTTCAGACGTTCTTCCAAAGCATTTATAACAGTCGGAGAATAACGTCTTGCACTCTTGAGACAAACACGAACACAATGCATACAAGAAAAACACTTATCCGAATCAACGGTTTTAACATTCTCCTTAGGTATCGCATCAACAGGACACTCGCGAGCGCATTTTTTACAGTTACTGCATGAATCGTCAACCACAAGGCTCATTGCAGACGGTTTAAACTCTTTATACGGACGGTTCCCGGGAATTTCGGGAACAGAATAATTACCGTCATTGATTTTATCACAGATTTTCTTTACAAATACTTCAAGCTCGGATTCATCATCTGCATTCGGTCTTCCCGATCCGAATTTACGTACCAGCGAATGTTCTGCAACAGCTTCTATACATGCAACAACGTTAAATCCGACAGAAGAAGCAGTATCGTAAAGCTCGATCAAAGTATCATCGATTGCACGGTTACCGAAAACAGCAACAAGAATTGCCACAGCTCCGTTGGCGTTAAAAGTTTTAATTTTTTCTATATTATCAACAGGTACCCTTCCGCCGAATGCCGGTACTGAAAGAATGCAAATATCATCCTTATTTAAACAGTTACCGAACCGATCTTTTTTGAAAAGATCGATATTTTGAACATTATCAGACATTGCATTTGCCAAGATATCAGCAACTTTTTTTGTCCCGCCTGTAGGACTGTAATAAATATTATAAACTGCCATTATACCACAACGCTTTCAATATGTAAATTTTAGTATTATATCAATTATTCATGCAACATAGCCCAATCTGGCTTTGTTAACCTATAAACATAATGCAATGTATCATGCTGATCATTATATTCTTTGATACGTTTCATCCCGACAGATGCTGCGGTTGAATACGATGCAATATTTGTATAAGTCATATAAGAATAAACCTCATCAAAGGATGTGTTTTTAAATGTCCAATCACGTACCGCTTTTGCGGCTTCTTTTGCATATCCCTGTCTCCAATAATTTTTATTGATATGATATCCGATTTCGGGAAGGTTTTGACCGTCAATATCCTGCATTGTAATTCCGCAATCGCCAATAAACTTACCTGAGCTTTTCAGTTCGATCGCCCAAAGCCCGAATCCGTATTTCTGATAATTATCAAGACTCCATTTAAGCCATCGAACGGTCCCATCAGCATCGTAAGGAGACGGATAATGGGCCATAGTTTCAGGATCCGACAGTATTTCATACAAGGCATCGAAGTCATCCATTGTGTATTCCCGTAATATTAATCTATCCGTTTCAATAATTGTATAATCAGACATTTTGTTTCACCCCTAAATAACAAGTAATGGCCTTTGATACATACTCTGCATTACCTTCTCCGTATTTATCTATATTATTCTTGAATCGTTCATCTGCAACATACATTTTACCGAGTCCTAAAAGAATATCGTCGGTACAAGTATAAAAGTTTAAAGTTATATATTTCTGAAGTGTTGATACCATTGCCAAAGTATCCGAAGAATCGGGGGCATTACCTTTGTTTTTACATTCGGCAAAATCGGCAAATATGTTCATCAAACCGTTATTAACATCTGTCCATTTTTCATCGGTATAATTTTTTGTTTTTGCAGTATGTTCCTTATATGCATTGGTATCGCCCCAACGCTCGAACACTTCATTTTCGTAATTTATCATAATCAACCTCAGAATTCTAAATAATCTGTAAATATATTATACCACATAATATTAAAGTTTTCAATATAAAAAGGCATCATTCTTTAAATTAATATATTATAAAAAACCTTGCCGAGATTCAATATATAACTCGACAAGGTTTTACAATATGATATTTTACGTTACAGCAAAACTCGCTTATGCGGCAAGCTTTGCTTTGGATCTGCTCATTATGATCTGAATTGCAGCAACAAGAGCAACAAGACCAAGACCGATTATATCTGTAACAACACCGGGATAAATAAGAAGAAGACCGCCGACAACGCTGATTATACGTTCATACCATTTCATATTGGTAAGGAAATAACCTTCAAGCGATGCAGAAACAGCAAAGATACCAACAAGAGACGTTATAACTATAAGAACGATATCAACAGCACTCTGAGTACCGACAAAAAGCATAGCGGGATTAAGTGCAAATACATAAGGAACAATAAATGCACCGATCGCAAGCTTTGTAGCGGTAAATGCTGTCTTCATTGGGTTTGCCTGAGCAATAGCAGCACCTGCATACGCTGCAAGAGCAACGGGAGGAGTAAGGTCTGCAACTATACCGAAATAGAAAACAAAGAAGTGCGCTGCGATATCAGGAACACCCATCTGAATAAGAATCGGGGCACATGTTGCAGCCATAATGCAGTAGTTAGCTGTTGTGGGAACACCCATACCGAGAACGATACAGCAAAGCATTGTAAGGAAAAGAGCAACAATAACATGATTACCCGCAACGGCAATAATACCGCTGAAGAGCTTGAACGCAAGACCTGTTGAACTGATGATACCTGCAACTATACCTGCGATACCGCATGCAACAGCAACAGTGATCATACCCTGTCCGCCTGCAGCAAGAGCTTCCCAGATACGTTTCGGGGTTATGCGGTTTTCTTTATTAAAGATACCGACAACAATAGCAACAACGATTGCAATAGCAGCAGCATAAGCGATTGAACGTTTGCTTGTACCTACAAGATAAACAAGAAGAATAAGGGGAAGAAGCAAATAAACCTGTTTGAGAAGAGGTTTGATTTTCGGGAGTTCTTCTTTTGTAAGACCGCGAAGACCTTCTTTTTTTGCTTCAAGATGTACGGTTATAAATACACCTGCAAAATAAAGAACAGCAGGTAAAATAGCACGTACAACAATATTTGAATATTGAACACCTATAGTTTCAGCCATAAGGAATGCAGCCGCACCCATAATAGGAGGCATGATCTGACCGCCTGTGGAAGCAGATGCTTCTGCCGCAGCCGCAAACTCGGGTTTATAGCCTGTTCTCTTCATAAGAGGAATGGTAACAGCACCTGAACCTACTGTATTTGCAACAGAAGAACCGGAAACCATACCTTCAAGTGCAGAGGCAACGACTGCAACCTTTGCAGGACCGCCTGAAAAACGGCCTACAAGTGCATTTGAAATGTTTATAAAGAAATCTGCAATACCGGTACGTTCAAGGAATGCACCGAAGATAATAAACATTACTATGTATTTAGAACAAACATTGACCGGTGTTGAAAGAATACCTTCTTTGGAATAGAATAGATTACGAACTATCTCGATAATTCTCGCAAAGAAGTTAGGATTTGTCGAACCCCAGATAAGAGCATAAACAAGAAGAGCACCTGCTACTATGAGGATAGGCAGACCAACGCTGCGTCTGCAAAGTTCAGCAAGACATATAATGCCTATAAGACCGATTATAACCTCATATGATTTTATATTATAACGTGCGACTATTTCGCCCGCATTGATTGCATAGTATAAAAAAGATCCTGTGCCGAACAACATAAGAATGATGTCGTACCAAGGCATGCTGTTGGGTTTTTGTACACCCTTTTTTGCAGGGAAAACCATATATCCGATAAATACGATATATGCCATAAATGTAGTAAGACGAAGTTCGTCAAGCCATGTTGCGAAGAGGGTAACATATATGCAGAATATAGAAAAAAGAGCAAGTATGCATGTTACGATTATTTTAGGCGTGCCTTCCCAGATTCGGGTATTGGATTCGCGGTCAAATTTTTTCATTACCGCATCTAAATCCATTGGCTCAGCAGGAATTGTCTGTGCTTTCTTCTTGCCAAATAACATTTTTTACCTCCCTTTTTACATAAATCAAGCTGCGACGAATTACGTCGCAGCCTGAAAGAAACATCAAATTACTGTACTGCTACTTCGATTCCTTTTTCCTTGAAGTACTTAGCTGCACCTGCGTGGAAAGGAACTGTAAGACCTTCTGTTGCATTTTCTAAGCTTAATTCTGCACCCTTTGCATTTTCAGCTGTAATTGCTTCGATGTTGTCAAAAATAGCTGCTGTGAGTTTGTATACATCATCTTCAGTAGCTGCTGCACTTACGATTAATGTAGCCTTAACTGTTACTGTTGTAACATCTTCTGTCTGGCCTTCGTATGTGCCTGCAGGAATTGTGAATAATGTGTAGAAAGGACATTCTGCCATGAGCTTTTCTGCAATTTCACCGTCAATAGGTACTAAGTATGCATCGTTTGTTGTGCAAAGCTCAGTAATTGCAGGTGTGGGAGGTCCGGCTACGATGAATGCTGCATCAATTTTTCCGTCCTTTAAAGCATCAGCACTGTCTGCAAATGACTGATACTGTGCTTTGATGTCGTTTTCTGTTAATCCTGCAGCTGCAAGCACGTCAATAGCATTAAAGTAAACGCCTGAACCGGGAGCACCGATTGAAACTGACTTACCCTTTAAATCTGCAACAGATTTGATAGAAGGGTCCATTGTTACTAACTGAACTGCTTCAGCATAAAGACCTGCAACTGTGCGGAATGTGTCAACCTTTCCGTCTTCTTCAAAAGCACGTGTGCCGTCCCAGGCATAAGACATAACGTCTGACTGAACTGTACCTAACTGATAGTTACCAGCGTGGATACCCTGGATATTAGCCTTTGAACCATCTGTTGAAACTACTGTAACAGCTACCCCTGCGTTATTTGAAATATACTGACCTAAAACGCCGCCGTAACCATAATATGTGCCTGACGTACCGCCTGTACCCATTGTCATCTTTGTACCTGCAGCACCGCCGCAAGCAACAAGTGAAAATGCCAATACTGCGATTAAGAGAACTGAAAGAAACTTTTTCATAAATTTGCCTCCTGATTTTAAATATTGTATAACATAAGTTATTATACAACAGTTTTTGAATTTTTTCAAGTATAAAGTTTCATTTTCTTGTGTTTTACTCTGCTTTTCTTTAATTTTTATAGTTCTTTTTTGAAAAATATGGTCTTTATTTATTCATTTTTGTATGTTTTGGGTTGTTTTTTGAGTAAAGCACTTTTTTGTCCACGCTATCTCAACTGTTTAAAACTTTGTTTAATATAAAAATTAAAAAGGAGGCTATGCCTCCCATTTTTGTTGTGCTCTTTTTCTGGAACAAATTTGCTGTGTTCAACAAACGAATTTTGACTATACACTAAGCC
>CAJGDF010000066.1 GCA_904502105.1 uncultured Clostridia bacterium | reverse complement strand
ATTGCTGTTAAAACCGAAAAATACGAGCCGCAAAACTGCTGCGGATGCGGAGAATGTGAAAAAGCGTGTCCGGCAGGAGCATTAAAAAACGGGATCTGCGATATTTCAAAATGTATTTCGGCGTTAACACAAAAAAAGGGAGAACTGACCGAAGAAGAAAAGCATCTGATCGCAAAAAACGGCCTTGTCTGGGGCTGCGACAGATGTCAGAAAGCCTGTCCGATGAATAAAGATCTGACTGAATCCGAGTATTCAAAACAAACCGTAAAGCTAAAAGCCCTGACACGAGATGATCTTGACGGGCTTACGGATAAGGAATTCAGAGCCAAATATCACGACCGCGCGTTTACATGGCGAGGTCTTTCGACAGTAAAAAGAAACATTGATTTGATACACGAAAGGAGCAAAACAAATGAAACTTGACGAAATAAGAGCAGAATTAAACAGAGCGCAGAAAGAAGAATTCATCTCTCTTCTCCGTTCAACAGAGCGTGACGGCATCGAAAAGCTCATTGACTATCTTGAAAATAAGACAGATTTTTTCTCCGCGCCTGCCGCATCCAAATTTCACAACAACTTTGAGGGCGGTCTTTGTGAGCACTGTTTGAACGTATACAAAAATTTCAAGGGCTTGCTTGAAATGAAGAATATCGAACTTGATGAAAGCAGTGTCATTATATCCGCGCTTCTTCACGACCTTTGCAAATGCAACTATTATATCAAAGAGGAGAGAAACAGAAAGGTTGACGGTGTCTGGGAAACATACCAGCAGTGGTCAACGAACAAACAGCCCGATATCCCCCTCCCCCACGCATCAAGATCAATAAAATACATCAAGAGCTTCATTCCCCTTAAATTCGTTGAAGAGCTTATTATTTTCTATCATATGGGTCCGTTCGGCGGTGAAGATTACGAATACAGAAATATGCTTCAGCTTGCCTACGAAAGATATCCCGCAGTGCTTCTTTTCTACCTTGCAGATACAATGTCATCTTATATTGATGAAAAAATAATTGAACAGTAAAAAAACGCTGAACAGACAAAAAATCTGTTCAGCAATTTTTATTCTTTTTCGCTTTTGACTTTAAAAACGGATCTGAGCACACGTTTCCAAAATCCGTTTGCCTTAACAACAACTATTTTCATGTTTAACCAACGCCTTTCATTTTCTGCAGCAGCATATGACAAGCACAGCCAAAATGACTAAAAGAAATGTGGTCGGAAAAACAAGTGCAGTTATGATTCCTGCGGCATAAGCCACTGTAAAGGTACAGGGTTTTACATTTCGTCGGATCATTTCAGCCACCTCTGTCAATCAATTTACATTAACATAATATGACTGTTTTTGAGAAATGTTACTTGCAGACGTACTCCTTAAAGAGGCGGACATATGTTCTGAAGTTTTCCAAAGAAACCTCGGGAGGTGTCTGGTGGTCAACGGAGGGGATATAGCCGCCGCTCTGCATTACGGGAAGGATACGTTCAAACTCGGCACGCATTTCGGCTTCGCCCTTGGACATACACATTTTATCGTAGCCGCCCATCATAAGGAATTTGGGGTACATTTCCCTGATCTTACAGATATCAACGCCTGCCTGTTTTTCGAGAGGATAAATACCCTCAAGGCCGACGGAAGTAAGCCAGGGGATCATTTCTGTAATATCGCCGTCTGAGTCAACAAGAACGGGAACATCCTTTTTCTTGATCTCGGGAATTACTCTTTTATAATAAGGAGCAAGGAATTCGTTAAACATATCTTCGGAAAGCATGGGACCGTGGTTATATGACATATCTTCGCCGAAGCCAACGAAATCGGGGATATCGACCTCGTAAAGTGCTTTGATAGCGCGGATGTTAAAGTCTGCAAGGTCGGAATTCATTCGTTTGAGGAGATCGGGTTCGTCATAGAAAGAATAAAGATGTTCTTCAATACCGAAAAGTCTGCGAGGGAACCAGAAAAAGCCGTCAAGCCAGATACGGATAGAGAAATCGCCATTTTCGTGGCGTTCTTTAAGGCTTTTAGCGCCGTTTACAAGGCCTTCGATAACCGCGTCGCTCCACAAGCCGTTTTTAACGAGCTCATCGTAATCATCTTCGTTACGAACGGGATTACCCTCATGGGAATAATGCGGGATATTCGGAGCAGCGCCGATACATTTAAGGTTTTCGAGTCCGAAATGTTCAAGGCTTTGATCTGTGTCCATAGCAGGATCAAGGCCTTCTGTTTTCCAACGGTCAAAGGTCAGGCCCCACCATGCAGCCCACTCGATAAGAGGAAGTCTGTCGGGTTTTTCAAAGCGGAGAACTTTACAAAATCTTTCTCTCGGTGTCATAATATATCTCCAATCTGATTGCGTGTTTTAATTTATAATACAAATATAATAATACGAAAATCAAAAATTGTCAATAGCTTTATTCTCATTTTTACAAAACACGGCAAAACCCTTAACGGAATTGCCGTGTCCATGATCATTCTGCTTTTAACGCTTCTGCAAATGCTTCGTATACTTTTTCTTCGGTGGGCGCACCCTCGAAGATTTTTTTATCGTTGACATAGAAGCAAGGAACGAGCTGATAGTCGTACTGATCCGCGATTTCGGGATGAAGGCTTTCTTCTATTTTTTTGATCTTTACTTCTTTAAATTCAGGGTGCTTTTCCTTTACAAGTCTGATTATTCTGTCAGCCTTTGAGCAGTAGATACATTTGCTGAGAAAAAAATATGTTATTTGTGCCATAAAAATCCAACCTTTCAATTATATATATAGCCGTCGGCGGCTACCTGTTTTATTTCAATTTCCATATCGGGACGGAAACCGAAGCTTTGAACCATAAGAACGTTTTCGCTGATATACGATGTAAACTTAGAATCACCGTCGATATAAACAACGCTGTTCTCCGTAAAACCGCTGCCCGTTATATAAAGAGAATTTCCGATAACAGTAACATCCGAAACCGAAATATCATCAAAACCGAATTTTATATCGGTTTTTTCACTGTAAACTCCCGCAAAATTCTCGCCGTAAAGAATATCATACTCAAGAAGCTCGAGAAGAGTTAAGTAACTGCTGTTTTCGGAGCATAAATTATGATATCTGAACACTGTACCCATATCTATACCGAGAAGGTCGAAAAGATATGAAGAAAGACGGTACGCTTCAAGATCACGGTCCTCACCGCTGAGAGAAAAATTCGACCAGATAACATACTCCGTAGTGAACATGTCGCCCTGAGAAAGGTCACTGTCATCAAGCTCTGTAAGGGCGGGGAGATGATCTCCGTAAAGAACCAGAACCGTAGGCTCTTCATACGTTTCGAGATATGAAACAAGTGCGCCGATAAACATATCAACTTCATTTATTTCGTTAACGTAATACTCATATTCGGCTCTGATCGATTCATCAAGCTCACCGAGGACCTTTATATCAAAATCGGCTTCGAGGTCTGACGGATAATTTCCGTGAGACTGAACCGTAACACCGAAAATAAAATCCTTGCCTTCGCTTGATTCAAGCGTTTTTTTAATATAAGGCAAAATGATCTTATCTTTTGCCCAACCGGTCTGATTGATTTCGGTATTGCACATAAATTCGACAGGGACAAATCTGTCAAAGCCGAGGTTTTCGTATACGTGATACCTGTCGTAAAAAGTACCCTCATAGTTGTGGATCGCTGTCGTTGTATGACCGAGAGAACGTAACACCGATGCCACGGTTTCACAGGTCTGTTCCTGCAAAACGGATTTATACGGATATTCGCCGAACCCGAAGAAATCGATATTCATACCTGAAAGTATCTCAAATTCCGTATTTACAGTTCCCGCCCCGACATACGGAACAGAAAGAAATCCTGAAACAGATGTTTCTTTAAGATGGTTAAAAACCGGAGTCGGCTCTGCGGTAAAAGAAATATCCCTGATCCTGCTGATGTCAAAAAAAGATTCAAGCTGAACCATAATGATATTCGGTGCAGCCGCATTTGACAACGACTCGCTCTTTATATTACGGATTGCCTTTGAGATCGTTATTTCATTATAATTATCAGGCTCTTCAATTCCTTTTTCAACAAAGGTACGGGCAAAGCTGTACGCAAACCCATACTCCTCATAAACCTTATTGAGATTTACGGGCTCTTCCTCTTCGGGTTCAAATGATTTACTTACGGTACTGAGCGTAAGCATTGATACCGAAACAATAACGATCATTGCCAATGCTTTTATTGAACCGAACTTACGCTGATAAGGGAATTTTTTATACACAAGCCCTAAGATGACAAAAGTGCAGACAACACCGACGGCAAGTAAAAATATACCGATAAAACCGATGTATGTAACAAGCAGGTCAACAGAACAGTTTGCAAAATCGATAGATGTTAAAGGCACAATGCGAAGAGACTGAATGACAAAATTTGTGATGCCAAGAACGACCCAGGCAGTTGTTATCAGTAAAAATCCGAATAACCGTTTTTTGAGAAAAAACGCGATACATAAAGTCATTAAAACGATAAGCGCGTTATAAAAAAACAAAAGCGGAGATTCACCGAGAAAGCTGATGCCGCCGAGAATATCTCTTCTGCCCATGATCTCAAGAAAAAACGTTATAAGAACAGAGATTATTACGGCACAGAAAACATCTCCTTTTTTCATATGAAAAACAAAGGACTGTTTAACATCAGACAGGACATTTTTTAATTTATTCAACAAAACCACTCTTTCTGAGAAAAGACAAAATCGTGCGTTCGGGGTAATATAAAACCGCAGCCGAAACAACGGAAAGAATACATAAGACGGGGAACAGACGTAATGGGTAAAGGCTTGAAAGCATAACACACGATGCCAAAAGCTGACCGAATATATGAGCAGCCGCACCGCTTATCCCAACGCCTAAAAGAGAAAATTTATCTGTTTTTTTGATCAAAGCCATCGTCAATATCGCAAATGTTATTCCGACAGCAGAATAAAGCAGACCACTCAGACGTCCGAAAAGCATAAGAGAAATAAAGCTTTTGCATATGCCGATAAAAAGAGCGGGGAAAAACCCGAAGGTGTACAAAACGCATACTACCGAAATATTTGATAATCCGAGCTTTACACCCGGCATAAACAAGCCGGAAAACAGAAGATTTTCGACATATGAAAGAACGATCGAGAGCGCAAGGAGAAGAGCGAGAGACGTTATTTTTTTTACATTCATCTTCATATCAACCGCTGATCGCGTCCATCTCCGTTTCGCCTGATATTTTTATCATTATCTTATTGGGCAAACAAATTATACTTTCTCCCGAGGCGAAAACCGGTGCGGAATGCTCGCACGCACCGTTAGGGCATACTGAGTTTTTGACATATGCCTTTCCGTTTTCAATAACGACCTGCATCAATCCGTCAATATCGGTTACAGAGTTTTCATTCAGGCTTTTTTCGGCATAAAGCTCGCCGTCAACATATATCAGAACAGAAGAGCCATCGAAAAAAAAGAAAAACGGAATAACCGCAATAATGAGACAGAGAATGATAACCGAAGCGGCGAGAAAAATATCGTTTTTACGGATTTTAAGATCTTTTTCGTTTATCATCCGAATTTACTTCCCGCAAAAGAGATCTTCTCGCTGTCAGATTCGGTTTTTTCAACGAAAGGAGGTTGTCCTTCAAAAAAAGATACCTTATACTGACTTGTTCTCAGGCTCGATGTTCTGTACTGTCTGTTCGGGCTTATATCAACTGTTATTTTATCATCGTCAAGTGTAACATCCGTTACAAACATACAAATACGAGCATTATCCGGATTATAGCCGAGAGAAAGAAGCTCAAACCTGGCATCTGATGCATTTATTTCACCAAGAAGCTTGGCCGCCTCAGGGAGAGGATATGTATAAAGAACATAATAATCGTCTGCGGAACAGTATTCGTTCATAAACGATTCACAGCGATCTTGGGCTTCTGCTTTTTTATAATGATTTGAGAAAATGAACTCATTTTCAGCATATGTTTCGGGAGTAAGAACGACAGGATATTCGGTTATATACTCAAGCTGATCAAGCCCGAGAACGTATATCATGCGGACCGTATTTTCGTCAATATAAAAAGCAGTAAGAGATGGGCGGTATTTTTCGTAAACAGTATCGTAAAACTCGCCCTGAACATAATCGAGAAACGGCTCATTATCTTTAAGAATATGAAGCGCTGTATCGGCATTTTCAGAGGACGGTAAAGCATCGCCGTTCATATCATAATAAAGATCGGCAGCCTTATCACAGAACCAAAGCGCGCCGTTTTCGCCGTTAATACCTACGGAATATGCATCATTTTCAAGAATAACGCCCGTTGATGTTGAATCAATATAATTTTCCGCATCAAGCGAAGCTCCGTCAGCAGATCTTTCAAGGGCAGTGTAATGCTTTTCAAAATCTGCTTCAAACGGAAAGATTATTTTACCGTCTTCGCCGCAGGAGCAAAGAAGCAAAGAAAAAAGACAAAGGGTAAGTGCTAATATTTTTCTCATATCAACCGATCTTTCAGTCTGTTCCGTAAAGTTGTGTGTTAAATGTTGTTATCTCGCCGCCCGCAGAAACAAATATCGCAGCGACATCGGGATAAAGCTCCGATACTGTTTTAAGGATCTGAGAGCCTCGCTCTTCTCCGACAACGAAAAGAGCCGTTGAAAGCATATCCGCAACAGCGCCGTCGGAACAGATAACCGTCACGCTTGCAAGATCGCTTTTGGCAGGAAAACCTGTTTTGGGGTCAAGAATATGATGATAAATTTCTCCGTTATACTCAAAAAAACGTTCATATGCACCGGATGTTATAACATTTGTGTTTTTCACGTTAACATATCCGATTATAGCCTGTGTATCAAACGGATCTTTAATACCGACAGAGAACTGTCCGCTTTCATTTTTCGGATTATCTCCGAAAACACGGATATTTCCCCCGAGATTGACTATGCCGCAATCCACTCCGTTTAAAACAAGCTCTTTTACGATCGCATCCCCTGCCCAGCCTTTGCCGACAGAGCCGAGATCTATTCCCATACCTTCAAAAGAAAATGTCAGTTTATTTTTTTCGAGATCAAGATTTTTATATCCGACAAGAGATCTCGCTCTTTCTATATCAGACTCAGACGGAGGCTCTGTATTGTTTTTTATATTCCATACAGCTACAAGCGGCGCAACAGAAAGATCGTAGTCCCCCTCCGTAAGCTCCGAAATAAAAAATGAACGCTCAACAAGAGAAGCCAATGTATCTGTAAGTTCAACGGTCTGCCCGTCCTCTGAAGAGCTTATCATATAGCCGCCACACTCAGTGAGAGTTTTTTCGGCAGAAGTTAAAAGCGAATTGCAAAGAGAAGAAAAGCCGTCATACTTTTGATAGACTGTAAAGGTAACGACCGTATCCATTGCCAAAAAGGTTTCATCATATCTTTTGACAGAAGAGCATGAGCAAAGCGGTATCAATGTTAAAAACACTGATAACAACACTAAAATTTGCAATTTCAAGAATTTATTCAACAAAACCGTCACCTCTGTAAAAGCATTTAACATTACATCAACGGAGCAAACAAACGGCAAAGCGAGGCAATGAATTTTGAAAGGATACTTTGACGGCTGCACATTTCGAGCGTGTATTCCATACATTCATCGAGAGTTTTGAAGAAATCGTCCTTAACGGAGAAAACACTGTCCGTTTTGTAAAGCCAGGTTGCGCACTCAAAATGAAGATAAAGACTTCTGTAATCAAGATTTATGGTTCCGACAACCGCATAAGAATCATCAACGACAAATGTTTTTGCATGAATGAATCCCGGTGTATATTCGTAGATCCTGACCCCTGCTTCGATGAGCTGTCTGTAATACGAGCGGGTCGTTATGTGAACAAGCTTTTTATCGGCAACATGAGGGGTTATTATTCTTACATCAACACCCGATTTGGCGGCAACGGAAAGAGCCGTGAGTATCTCGTTATCAACAATAAGATAAGGAGTTGTGATATAAACGTAATCACGGGCTTTGCTTATAAGGTTGAGATAGACCGTTTCACCTACAGGCTCCTCATCAAACGGACTGTCGGAAAAGGGCTGAACTATCCCTGTTGCTTTAACATCCGAATAAAGCTCCTCTCTCGGGCGAAACGGAGTGTAATCCGCACTTGTACCTTTTACAAGATCCCACATGGAAAGGAACATAACGGTCAGATTCCAAACCGCGGGGCCTTTGATGAAGATAGAAGTATCCTTCCAATGACCGTGCTTTTCAATGGCATTTATATATTCGTCAGCAAGATTTATACCGCCGGTAAAACCGACAACGCCGTCAATAATACATATTTTGCGGTGATCACGGTTGTTCATACTGCCGACAAGAACAGGCTTATAAGGATTAAAGACACCTGTTTTTATACCCTTTTTCTCAAGGACCTTATCGTATCCGAACGGCAATATCTGAATACAGCCAACATCGTCAAATATAAGTCTGACATCAACACCCTCGGAAGCTTTTCTTTCAAGTATTTCAAGAATAGATGACCACATTTTGCCGTCTTCGATAATAAAATATTCAAGAAAGATAAACTTCTCGGCTTTTTCAAGCTCGTCAAGCATTTTAAGCCATTTTGACTCACCTGACGGAAGATATTCGGTGTACGTTCCCGAATATGGCGGGCAGTAGGCATAATTTTT
>CAJGDF010000065.1 GCA_904502105.1 uncultured Clostridia bacterium | reverse complement strand
GCGCGGGCGATAGTTAAACGCTGACGCTGACCGCCGGAAAGATTTGAGCCTGCCTTGGCAACTGTTTTATCAAGATCACCTGCAATAAAATCGGATGCCTGCGCCATATCGAGAGCGGCAAAAAGCTCTTCATCGGAGGCATTTTCGTTTCGCCAGAGAAGATTTTGTCTGACAGTGCCGGAGAAGAGTGCAGGCTTCTGCGGAACGGCAGATACGGCGGAGTGAAGGCTTTTGAAGGTGTAGGACGAAACGGGTTGTCCGTTATAGAGAACGTTGCCGTCGGTAGGATCGACCTGACGCAGAAGCAGAGAAACGAGCGTTGATTTACCGGAACCCGTACCGCCGACGATACCGACAGTCATGCCCTTTTTGATGTTAAAAGAAAGATCCTCAACCGCATTGAGAGAAGCTCCGGGGTATTTGTATGAAACATTTTCAAAGCATATGCTTTCAACGGAGCCGAGCTCTTTTTCGCCTTCAACGACAGACGGATTTTCGGCAAAGATCTCGTTTATTCTTGCGGCGGATGCGGTGGATTTTGTTATCATAACAACGAGATTTGCGAGCGCAAGAAGAGCAATGAGAATCTGCGTCATATAATTTAAAAGAGCGATTATCTGACCCTGAGTTATTGAACCCGAATCAACGGCAAGAGCACCGAACCACATAAGAACAGCGGCAGAGAGATTGATAACAGAAAAAGAAAGAGGGTTTAAAAGCGCGGAGATCTTACCCGAAATTATCTGTGAAGAATAGAGATCTTCTGCGGCGGTGTTGAACTCAGCCTTTTCGGACTCCTGTGCGGAGAAGGAACGTACAACGCGCGCGCCCGTAAGATTTTCACGGGTCTTGACTGTTATTTTATCAAGATTTTTACGTGTTTTTTTGTAAAGAGGAAGAAGTTTGCTCATAATAAGCCAGACGGTAAAAGAAAGAATGATTACCGCAATAAGGAATATCAGCGAGAGCTTTACATCTATCATAAACGAGGCTGCGACCGCACCCACAACGATAAACGGAGAGCGGAGCAGCAGACGTAAAATCAGGTTAACGCCGGACTGCGTCTGGATAACGTCTGCGCCGAGCCTTGTTATAAGAGTGGACGTACCGAAACGGTCAAGCTCGGTTGCGGAGAATGTTGAAATATGCTTATAAAGATCGTTTCGAAGAGCCGTACCGAAAGCCATGGATGCTTTAGCAGCAAAGAACTGAGCCGTAAGAGCGCAGACAAAGCCGAGAAGGCCAAGCCCGACAACGATCGCACCCGAACGCAGCACGTATTCCTTATCGGCATTTTTTATACCGATATCTATCATATTCGCCATTATTACAGGCACAGTTAATTCAAAGCAAGCCTCAAGGAATTTGAACAGCGGTCCGAAAATACTTTCGATCCAATGTTTTTTCAGATAACGAAGAAGTTTTATCAAGTCAAAATGACTCCCTTTCAATGCAGATTTATGCGGCAAACAACCGACATAAACATTATAACATAAATCATATAAAATTTCAATGAAAAAAGCACAAATATCTTCACTTTACGATATTTGTGCAGAATAATGTTTTTTTATTATTCGACAAACGATTTTTTTGTTACAAATCACATAAAATAATTCTTGAAATATCATTAAAGATATGCTATAATTATTGAAAAGACATAGAACGGAGATCTAAAATAAGATGCCCCCCGAAGTTCACACAATGCCGTTGGCGATGTCCTTTTTTGAAGCGGCGATAGTTTTTATAATTGTGGTTTCGCTTATAACTGCGGCGATATGTTTCATTATATTTCCGCTGCTGCGATATCTTGTGGTCAGAACGATACTGTTCATAAGATGCATTTTTTGCAACGCAAAATTTGCAAAGGTTGGCTTATCCGGATTTATAGTTCCGCATTTCTGGAACCATAAGCCCGACTTTATGCTTCTTTCAGGTAAAAAGCTTTACATAATCAAGCTTAAAAGCTACCGAAAAGTCAAAGCGACCGTTATGTTCACATCCCCCTCAACATGGCACGTTTCCGACCACAGAGGTCTGGCACCCATGGAAGATGAAGGCATTATCGGTCAGCTGACCATGGCGTTTCACAAGTTAACCGTAAACAAGCGTAAGAAAAAATCGCCTGTGGGACTCGTTAAATATGCGGCGTCCATAAACTACGCATTAAAAGACAGTCAGATAGACTGTGTACCCGTCGTTATGTTCAACCCGTCGATCAAAGAAGTTCGAACTGTCAGCAACATCGATCTTATCGACGGCGATACAATACATTACGGCATAGTAATAGCAAATCATTTCTTCCCGTCGAAGCCGGAAAAATGCGCTGTTTCAGGAAAAGAAGCGCGTCAGATATTCAAAGCGGCTCGCCGTGCGATGAGAAAAAAACATTATGTCGAGATGAAGAAAGGATTTTAACCGATGAAGTTATTTTTCGACCCGATAAAAGCTCAACCGGAAGCAAAGCCGCTTGACTACTGCGTTGCGGTTGACATGCAGCTTGAAGAGCTGCTCAATGCGTTCCTCTCATCAAAGGAGCAGGAAGAAGCAACTCTTGAAATAATCAATCAATTTTGCAGCGATCCCGAAATAATTGCATACCGTGCGGACATTATCGAAGATATGACGAAAAACGACTGTCTCTTCGATCTTTTCTGCGAATTAAGAAACGACCTGTGGGAGCTTTCTTTGCTGTATGAGCTGAAGATGTTCAAAAGCGTTCCCGAAATGGTCACGATGAAAACATTCCTTATCATCGAAAGATTTACCGAAATATACGAAAAATTCATGAAGGGCGCAGAAGCTATCGATAAAAAGACGCTTTCTGCGGCTACCGTAAAGATCCTTACAGACACATGCTCTGCAGAAAAGAAAGCGGAGCTCAACAAGATAATCAAAGACATGGGCGGTCTTCGTGAAAGTCTTGAAACGATCGGCGAGATCCGTCTTAACAGATATTTTTCACGCGGTCAGAATATTGAAAACAGCATTATTCCCAAGACCGAAGAAGTTTCTCTCATGATGCAGCTTGCCGACATTACAGGCAGACTCGGTCTTGACACAAGCGAGGCGTACGCTCCCGCGATCCATCAGCCGAGAGAATTTACAAGACCCGTATTCCAGGCGCTCTACGATCTTTATTACGATATTTTCAAAAACATCGATGCTTTCCACGAAAGCTACAAGGATGTGTTTGACACGGCATGGCTCGATCTCGTTAAAAAGCTCGACGCCGTTATCGGTTTCTCAAGAATTTTCAGAGAGATCGCGCAGAAGGGCTTCAGAAGTGTTAAGGCAGAGGTTGCACCGAGCACCGATATTGCCGATTTCTACAGCCTTTTCCTTGTTAAGAGAGGTCTTGCACCCGATCAGGTAATTTACAACGACTACATTTACGGCGACAGCTCGTTCTTCTTTATTACCGGTCCCAACGCGGGCGGTAAGACGATATTCCTTTCCGCAGTAGGTCTTTGTCAGCTCTTCTTCCAGGCATGCGGTCACGTTCCCGCAAGAAAAGCAAAGATCAAGATAATGAAGAGAATGTTTACCCACTTCCCTGTTGAAGAATACAATGACAACTCCGGCCGACTTGTTGAAGAACAGGGCCGTGTTGAAAGAATATTCAGAGACATCACCGACGGACAGAGCCTTGCTCTTTTCAACGAAACGTATTCTTCAACAAAAGCAGACATCGCATACAAGCTTTCTGTTGAGCTTGTTGACAAAGTTCTCGAGCATGACGTTTCGGGTCTTTTCGTTACACACCTTCACAGCCTGAAGGACTATGCGGCAGAAACAAAAACAAGACCGCACTGCGCAGGCGTACTTACAGCGCTTAACGATGAAAAGACAGGTAAGAGACTTTACAAGATCGTACCGCTCAGCACTCAGAACTCTTCGTTCGCAATAGATATACTTTCAAAATACGACATGACCGTTGAGCAGATGCTCGAACGTCTCAAAAAGAAGAAGGAGGAAAACCGATAATGTATCCCGAATTTGACCTTCTTTACAAAAACCCGTCAAAGACCGAATCGTCAAAGCAGCTTGAGATGTCAATGAAGAGCCTTCTTCTTGACGAAGTTGTAAACGGCGTTACCGTAGATATAATTCTTCAGAAAAAGGTATTTGCTCTTCTGAGCCATCCCGAGCAGGATATTGAAAACCTTATCTGGAGAAAAGAAATTCTTGAAGACTTCAAGAGAAACAATTCTCTGCTTCACGAATTTGAGCTTATCGAAAAGCTCAACCTCAAGCTTGAAGATGCGCTGAAGATCGTTAAAACATCTGCGGCATCGGTTATAACATCGACCGGCGGCAGATCCACAACATCAGACAGAGAATCATCCATCTTCACCGTTCAGACTCTTGCCGACTGTATTCTCAAGATCCTTGAGATCTATGAACAGTACAACAGAACGTTCAGCAAGAAAGATGTACGCTCTCAGTTTATGACCCAGATGCGCGATTTTGTTAAAGCGCAGGTTGAAAACCCCGCATTTGAAGAGCTTAAAGCAATGGCTGCAGAGCTTGCGGAATCGCTGAACCTCAATACATCTTTCGTTATTTTAACAAAGCTTGATAAATATGTCCGTATATTTGACTGTGAGATGTTTAAATTAACATCCGACCCATACAGCTATGAGCCGAAATCGCCGCCGATGAAAGACAAAGACAAAATGGTCATCTCCATCGGTTTTGACGTTGAATCCGATCAGCAGCTTCAGTCTCTTGCAGAAAGAAGCATGATAAAGCTTGTAACATACATGCAGTCTGTAACATATCAGCTCAAAAAGCCGTTTGACAAGATCCGCGAAGGATTCTATTTCTACGACTTTGCGGCTATTCTCGAACGTACGTACGAGCGTCTCGGTCTTCCGATGTGTACCCCCGAATTCTGCACAGAGGGCAACAGATTTGAATGTAAAAACATCTACGACCTTTGGTTCTCTCTCAAGCAGGCACAGAAAAACAAGAACGAACGCCCCGGCGACACTCTTGTTCCGAACGATGCTATATTTGACAAGGACTGTGCGGCGCACATTATCACAGGTAAGAACAATGCAGGTAAGACAGTATTCCTGCGAGCTGTCGGCATAATCCAACTTCTCGGTCAGGCGGCTCTTCCCGTTCCCTGTACAGAAGCGATAATCACCCCCGTTGCGGGCGTTTATGCATACTTTACCGCTCTTGACATCGGTCAGGGACGTTTTGAAGAAGAAGTTGAAACCGTTTCAGGCTTCCTTGATACGTTGAAGCCGAACGATATGCTTCTTTTCAACGAAGTTTATCAGTCAACATCCTTCGATGAAGCGGCAGTTGCACTCAGTGAATTTATTGCCATTGCGGCGCTCTATAAAGCAAGAGTTATTTCCGTTACACATCTTCCCGATATGAAGAAGCACCTTGCAAACCTCCAGGAAAAGCTCGGATTTGAAGGAACTGTACGTTATGCCAAAGCCGAAGAAAAAGACGGCGTAAGCACCCACAGATTTATTCCCGATGAAGACTGATGAATAAAACACTTCAGAACAGGGAAAAATGACCAAGTAAACAAAATATGGAGGACATAAACATGGATCTCAAAGGTACTCAGACAGAAAAAAATCTTGAAGCCGCTTTTGCGGGCGAATCTCAGGCAAGCATCAAATATATGTACTACTCTTCTCAGGCAAAAAAAGACGGATACGTTCAGATCTCCAACATTTTTGCGGAAACAGCAGGCAATGAAAAGGAACACGCAAAGCTTTGGTATAAGCTTCTTCACGGCGGTATCGCATCCACCGATAAAAACCTTATCAATGCGGCTGAAGGCGAAAACTACGAATGGACCGAAATGTACGCTGAATTTGCAAAAACAGCAAGAGAAGAAGGCTTTGAAGAGATCGCTATCATGTTTGACGGCGTAGCAAAAGTTGAAAAAGAACATGAAGAAAGATACCTCAAGCTTCTTAAAAACATTCAGGACGGCAAGGTATTCAAGAAAGATGCTCCCACTCTCTGGAAATGCGCTAACTGCGGCCATATCCACAGCGGTGACGAAGCTCCCCTTCTCTGCCCTGTATGCAAACATCCCCAGGCTTACTTTGAAGTAAAAGCAGAAAATTATTAATTGTTAAAAGCGAATAATTAATGTCTCCTCCGGTAAAAATACCTTTAAAAGGATTTTATCGGAGGAGTTTTATGTATATAAAGAAAAATACGCTGACAGTTATTCTTTGCTTTTTGGGTGCGGCGGTAATCGTTGCGGCAGGAGCGATAGTTAAAGCAAACAAAGGCATGGCGGATGTTAAACAGATCGCAGCATATGCTTATCAGCAAAGCTTTGCGGAGCTTGCGGAAGAGCTTGACGGGATAAGCGACGACCTGCAGAAAAGCATTCATGCATCGTCTCCCTATCAGTCAATAAATCTTGCGGCATCGGTCTGGAAACATGCGGGTGCGGCAAAAACAAGTCTCGAAGAATTGCCGACAGATGCGCTCAACCTTCAGCAGATACCGAAATTTTTAAACCAATCGGGCGAATACGTACTGTCCGTTGCAAAAAATATGATAAACGGCGGCGAAATGAGCGAGGAAGAGAAGAAAAATGTTAAAATATTATACGAACAGGCAAAATCACTTTCGCAGCAAATGACGGAGCTGCAGTACAGAGTAAGCTCCGAAAACTTAAAATACAACGATCTTCTCGATTTTATATCATTGGACGACCGAAACTCCGAAGATTCTGCAATGACATCGGCAGCCGAAGGAGAAAAAGAAAAATTTATCAGTAAAAACCCGATAATCAACATGGAAAGCGGGCTGAAATTTCCTGAACTGAACTATGACGGAGCGTATTCGAGCCATTTAATGAACGTCAAAAGTGTATTTTTGCAGGACAAAGAGCCGATAACGGACGAAGAAGCGAAAAACAGAGCCGCTTATATTATGGATTGCGCGCCGTCATCATTAACGCAGGGCGAGGACATCACGCTCGGAGACGTTAAATGCATGACATTCGACGGCAAAAACAGCTATATTGCGGTGACGATGCGACAGGGCTACCCTCTTTTCTTTTCAAAAACAAGAGAAATTCAGGACGCTGAATTAACATTTGACGAAGCGATCAAAAAGGGCAAAGAATTTTTATCAAAAATAAAGATGTCAAACATGGAATGTGTTTTTTACAGCGAAGACGGCAATGTGTTAAATGCAGAGTATGTTTATGTAAAAAACGATGTTTACTGTTATCCCGACAAAATTTCGCTGTCGGTAGCACTCGACAACGGACAGATAATCGGTCTTGATGCGAGCAAATATCTCGTTTCACACTCCGCAAAAAGGGCGCTCGTTCCGTCTCTTACAGAAGAAGCGGCGGCAAAAAAGGTAACGGCGATAACGCCCGAAAATCAACGGCTTTGCCTGCTCCCGACAAACGGCGTTGAAGAACGCGAAAAGCTCTGCTACGAATTTTCGGGCAAGGATGCATACGGAGAAGCCACGGTATACGTTTACATCAATGCGCATACGGGCGTTGAGGAAGATATAAGGATAATGTACGACACCGAGGAAGGCAATGTGATAAAGTAACCATTTCACATTTTTTTCGGATTTGACCGCTTTTATGTTCTTGACAAAACGACCTGTTTGATGTATAATAATAAACAGTTTCGGAAGATTTACTTCAAAGAACCGACGAGCCTTGCGAAAAGGTTTTAAATGCAGGAATATCGAAGCGGTCATAACGAGGCGGTCTTGAAAACCGTTAGGCCAAAAGCCACGGGGGTTCGAATCCCTCTTCCTGCGCCAACAAATAAAAGGGTATTGTGTAAGCGATACCCTTTTATTTTTTTACTCAAAAAGGGATTCGAAGGGGAGCAGGTACATGAGCCGCGGAAGACCGAATCCCTATCCCTGGGCAAAAACAGACAAATCCCGACAGAGTATTGTCCGTTTTTTGAAAAGCTTCAGTTACATGTGCTTTACAATACGAACGATAATAGTAAAGCGTTTTTTCTTTATTTGTAAACCTCTGAATGTAGCCCCGTCATCAAATAAATTGTAAATTATTGACAATACACGTTAATTGTTGTATAATCAGCATAGACAATAAGTATTAATTGATAACCCTTCTAATAATTTTCACTTACCCAAGAAATAAAGGAGTAATAACATATGTCATCAATCGTTATAAAAAATTACAATCCTTCACTCGCCACGAACATCTTGGAAATTACAGAACAAAACTACCATGATTTGTTCAACAGCATTTCCCAACAGGAAATTAAGCTGATTTTTCATAATGAAATTCTCGTCGGCTGGGCAAGAGTTGATACGCCCGCCCATTCACTGTATTCAGGTTTTGTATTTATATATATTACTCCACAATATCGCAGGAAAGGTATCGGTTCTTATGTTTATAAAGAAATCGAAAAAACTTTCCTTTCCATTGGTTGCGATTGGTGGTCAAGTTATCCTAAATTTGATGGAGCTGACGTATTTGCGCTGGCAATCGGTTTCGATTATACAAATATTAATCATGAATTAGAGCATAATGGCAATCTCGTTTCCATAAATACAGAAGGAATCAGAAAATGTTCTGTTTCGGATTTTCATGAAGTTACGGAATTATGGGGTACGGAATATGCCCGAATGCATACTCTTCTCGGTTTTCCGTTTCAAAGGAAAGAATTAAGCGATGAAGAAAAG
>CAJGDF010000064.1 GCA_904502105.1 uncultured Clostridia bacterium | reverse complement strand
GGCGCTCCCGCTCTTCCCGGCTCCGGCCGTCAGGAATACCTCGAAAGCATCGTAAACACCGTTCTTTTCTGCGGTTAATTGATTTAAATAATTGATTGAGCAACTCAGGAGTTTTCTTGGGTTGCTCTTTTTCTTGACAAATTAACTCTTTTATGCTATAATATCCGAAATTGAATAAGAAAAGCTATGATGGAAAGAGTAGCCTTTGCGGAACATTCAGAGAGAGAAACATATGGTGGAAGTTTCTTATGGAAAACAAAGGTGAAGACCGCTCCTGAGCTGCAGCGCCGAAAGCAGAGTAAGCGCCGCCGTATTTCTGCGTTAAAGAATAGGGTTTGTTAGAACCCGAAGAGTTAAAAATCAAGGTGGAACCGTGCATCTTTTAGTGATTAGTATGCACCCTTGGCAAGTCATGGGATAATTCTGTGATCTGTCAAAGGTGCTTTTCTTATTCAAAAATAAAATTTCTGAATAAGGAGGATCATTATGAAAGTGATCTGTAACGACGGCAGTATTGCCGTTCTCGAAAATGAAGCCGCATTGGAGGTTTTAAGGCACACATGCGCTCATATTTTAGCACAGGCGGTCTCCCGCATTTATCCTAACGCCCGTTTTGCATACGGTCCCGCAACGGAAAAAGGTTTTTATTATGACATTGATTTCGGAGACGAAAAGATTTCCGAAGATGTTCTGCCGAAGATCGAAGCCGAAATGCGCTCGGTCATCAACGAAAATCTTCCGATTAGGCCTTTTGTGCTGAATCGCGAGGATGCATTGAACTTAATGAGGGAGAAAGACGAACCGTATAAAATCGAGCATATTTACGATTTTCCCGAAAACGAACAGATCAGTTTTTTCAGACAGGGCGAGTACATCGATATGTGCCGAGGTCCGCATCTGACGTACACAAAAGCCGTCAAGGCATTCAAATTGACGGGTGTTTCGGGCGCTTACTGGAAAAACGATGCCTCAAATAAGATGCTCACGAGAATTTACGGCATAGCCTTCTTCTCACAGGAAGAGCTCGACGAATATCTCAATATGCTCGAAGAGGCAGCAAAGCGCGACCACCGAAAGATCGGCAAGGAAATGGAGCTTTTTATGCTCTGCGACGAGGGCCCGGGTTTTCCGTTCTTTCTGCCGAAAGGCGTGATAATACGCAATGCGCTCATTGAATATTGGCGAGAGATCCACACGAAAAACGGCTATTCCGAGGTCTCCACGCCGATGATCTTAAACCGTGCTCTTTGGGAAACGAGCGGACATTGGGATCATTATAAGGATACGATGTATTTTACGTCAATTGATAACGACGATTTCTGCATAAAACCAATGAACTGCCCCGGTGGAGTTCTTGTTTATAAAAATAAACCGCACAGTTACCGCGAATTCCCGATGCGTGTAGGTGAACTCGGCCTTGTTCACCGAAATGAGCTTAAAGGCACGCTTCACGGTCTTTTCCGCGTTCGTTGTTTTACGCAGGACGATGCTCATATATTCATGCGCGAAGATCAGATATCGGACGAGATCGCAGGCGTTGTTCGCCTGATAAACGAGGTATATACAAAGTTCGGTTTTACGTACACTCTCGAACTTTCAACGCGGCCTGAAAACAGCATGGGGAGCGACGAGGATTGGGATGCGGCAACTAATGGGTTGAAAAATGCTCTTGAAAGCCTCGATTTGCCTTATGCGATAAATGAGGGTGACGGTGCTTTTTACGGCCCGAAGATCGACTTCCATTTAAAGGACAGTATCGGAAGAACATGGCAATGCGGAACGATCCAGCTCGATTTTCAGCTCCCGCAGAATTTTGATCTTACGTATATCGACGAAAACGGAAAACATAGGCGTCCGATAATGATCCATCGCGTTTGCTTCGGTTCGATAGAACGCTTTATCGGTATTCTTACCGAACATTTTGCAGGTAAATTCCCCGTATGGCTTGCACCTGTTCAAACGAAAATACTGATAGTTTCGCAGGATTGCTTCGATTATGCAAAAGATATCTATGATAAACTCAGCGCATGCGGAATCCGTTGCGAGATCGACAGCCGTAACGAAAAGATAGGCTACATGATCCGTCAGGCACAGGTGGTTGAACGTGTCCCGTATATGCTTATCGTCGGCAAGCAGGAAGCCGAAACGAATACTGTTTCCGTGCGCTTGCGTGATTCTTCTCAGAACGAAAAAATGACTGTTGAAGAATTTGCCGAAAGAGTTGTTTACGAAAAAGAAAACAGAATATAGATCCAAAAACACCGTGACAGTGGTTTTTATCTGAAAAAAGAGGTGCTCCAAAATCGGAGCGCCTCTTTTTGTAATATTGACAAAAATAATTTTTTGTGTTATTCTAATAAAGTAAACAGATAAAATTACAGTTCGATCTCAACTTCGTGGCCGCAAGCGTTGGATCTTATAATGCCTTCGATTATTGCCTGATTGTAGATGATCTGAGAGGTAGGAATGGGAGCGGGACCATTAGTGTAGCAAGCATCGACAAATGCTCGGATCTTTTGTTCGAACATATTTGTTTTAACATTGTCTCCGTCAATTTCGATCTGAGTTGCAACCTGTTTGCCTTCTTCGTCGTCTTTATAAAGAATGAGATCACCTGCGGCACCGTCCCAGCAACAGCCTACGGGTGCTTTAACTTTAAGACCTGCTTCTGTGCCGAAGAAGAGGGAGTCGCCTGTTGTGTCCATATTCATTGCCCATGATGCGCGGTAGTCAATTACGATATCACCTTCGCAGCGGATCATCGCAACGGCAAAGTCGTCATCAACAGTAAATTTGTCTGCCTGACTGTATTTTTTCGGGTTTTTACCGAAATGCGCAAACTGTTTTGCGGAAACGGTGAGAGGTTTAGGATAACCGAGAGAGTTCATTGCAAAGTCAAGACCGTAACAACCGATATCACCTACTGCACCGACAACTGCCTTTTCTTTATCAATAAATGTACGGCCGGGAATACCTTTTACACGACCGCCGCCGACTACTACATAATAAATATGACCGAGGACGCCTGAATCGATTACTTCTTTAACCTTCATTACGTTTGCTCCGTATCTCGGCTGGAAACCTACCGATACGAATTTGCCGGATTCTTCTTCTGCTTTGCGGATCGCTTTTGCTTCTTCAACCGTTACACACATCGGTTTTTCGAGCATGACATGTTTCCCGGATTTGAGCGCGCAAATAG
This sequence comes from uncultured Clostridia bacterium, assembly GCA_904502105.1. Taxonomy (GTDB): domain Bacteria; phylum Bacillota; class Clostridia; order Oscillospirales; family UBA644; genus HGM12619. The sequence continues at coordinate 5,580 of CAJGDF010000064.1, read as the reverse complement.
TGGGGGCAGCGTGCTGTGAGTTGTATGTGCAAACCGATACGGCGTCAATGTCTGTACGTGCACAGAGCTCCTCGTGAGTTTCGTATGCATCAGCGTCTTTAAGATCGTATTCGTCAAGGAAAGCACGTGCTTTACCTGGAATTATATCTGCAGCTGCAACGATCTCAACATCTTTAAAATTTTTATATGCATTTGCATGGGCATGTGCAATGCCACCTGTACCTATGATGCCTATTCTTAATTTTTTTGCCATTCGATAACACTCCTAACAGTTTGTATTTTGTTGTTTGGCTGAATTATATCATAAATAAATATTATTGTAAATAGATAAACATACATTGAAAATATTAAAAATATGTAAATAAAATGTAAATTACGTGGAGGTATTATGCTGTCATTTGAATGTGATTATAACGAAGGTGCGCATGAGGCGATCCTTCGCAGGCTTATAGAAACAAATACCGAGCAGCTTCCGGGGTACGGCTCGGATAAATACTGTGATCTTGCGAAAGAAAAAATAAAAGCGGCATGCGGTCGTGACGATGCTGAAGTTTTTCTTTTGGTTGGAGGAACGCAGACAAATCAAATCGTTATCGATACCGTTCTTTTACCGTATGAAGGTGTTGTGAGTGCAAACACAGGCCATATCAATGTTCATGAAGCGGGTGCTATCGAATATTCGGGGCATAAAGTTCTTTCTGTTCCGCATGATCAGGGTAAAATTAAGGCTGATGTCCTTGAAAATTATCTTGAAATATTCCATTCGGATGAAACAAAGACACATATGGTCTATCCCGGTATGGTATATATTTCCCATCCGACCGAATACGGAACGCTTTATTCTCTTGATGAGCTGACCTCACTTTCCGAAGTGTGTAAAAAGTATAATATTCCTCTTTACATGGACGGTGCAAGGCTCGGTTACGGCCTTATGAGCAGTGGCACCGATGTTACGTTGAAAGATGTGGCACGTCTTTGCGATGTTTTTTATATCGGTGGAACAAAGGTCGGCGCGCTTTGCGGCGAAGCCGTTGTGTTTACTCATAATAATGCTCCCAAGGGCTTTTTTACAAGCATAAAGCAGCACGGAGCACTTCTTGCAAAGGGCAGGGTACTCGGTGTTCAGTTTGACACTCTTTTTACAGACGATCTTTATTTTAATATCAGCCGTCATGCGATAAAAATGGCGGATAAATTACGTGAAGTGTTTAAACAAAAAGGTTACAGGTTCTTTATTGAAACGGTTACAAATCAGATCTTTATCGTTCTTGAAAACAAGAAAATGGAAGAGCTTAAAAAACATGTTTCTTTCAGCTTTTGGGAAATATTTGACAGTGAGCATACCGTGGTCCGTTTTGCATCAAGCTGGGCAACAAGAGAATCTGATATAGAAAAACTTGCAGAGCATTTATAACTCGGAAAGGATAAGAAAATGGAATTTAAAGCTGTAAATTTCAAAAAAGCATCTCCTGTCTGGCTTCGTGAGCGTGGGGATGAAAAAAATATAACCGTTCTTATGCAAACGTTTATTTCCGCCGATAATAATACGGAAATTCATATGGCAGGACATTGCAGCTATCAGGTTTATATTAACGGTGAATTCGTGTTTTTCGGTCCTGCGAGAGCAGGCAGGGGATATTACAGAGTTGATAAACTTCCCATTGGCAAGTATCTTACAGAAAAAGAAAATAAAATAACGGTTCTTATCAGCGGATATAACTGTGATAACTTCTATCTTTTGAATGAACCTCCGTTCTTCTGTGCCGAATTTGTTTCTGACGGCAATATTTTCGGGCAGACAGGCAGTGATGCGTGGAAAATGTTTATATATGACCGCAAGATACAAAAGGTTCAGAAATATTCTTTCCAGCGTACATATGTAGAGGCTTACGATCTTACAAAAGGCGCTCCCGTTTCTTCGGATGGGCTTGAAGAGGCAGAAAGCGTGATCTGTTCGGAAAAAGCGTTTATCGAACGAGAGATAAGCTTTCCGGAATTTCCGGAAGAGGAGATGCTCCGTTTTGTTAAAGGCGGAAATGCGGTGTATAACTATGAAAAAGAGGCAGAGCTTCTGTCTTCTTATAAAGGAGAGCCTCTTGATGTTGTATCATATGTTGTTGCAGACAGTATAGATCTTTCGGACGGTGCTTGTCCCGACGGAAAATGTGCCGAATTGTATAATGAGTTTGCGATCGTAGAGATGAAAACGAATATTACGGGCTTTATAAAGCTTGAAGTCGTGTGTAAAAACGATGCAACGCTCGTTATGACATTCGATGAGCTTTTCATTGACGGCAAAGTAAACAGAAGCCGTATGGGATGCGAAAACGAAATAATATATTATCTCAAGGGCGGCGAAAGCTACACCCTTATAACTGCAGAGCCGTATACTTACAAATATCTTAACCTTATGTCTGTCGGCGGTGAGATCTCTTTTAATTATATCGGAATTATCCGCCTTGACTTTAATCAGTCTGAAATAGTGAAAAAACTCAACTCAAAGGCTGATGAACAGATAGCAAGGATCTATGATGCGGCTGTTCAGACGTTCAGACAGAATACCCTTGATATTTATATGGACTGCCCATCAAGAGAACGCGCAGGCTGGCTTTGCGACAGCTTCTTTACATCGAGAGTTGAACGTCTTCTTTCCGGAAAAAGCACTGTTGAGCGTTGTTTCCTTGAAAACTTCCTTATGGAAGACAAGTTTAAGTATATCGAATACGGTATGCTTCCGATGTGCTATCCGTCCGATCATCCGAGCGGAAATTATATCCCGAACTGGGCGATGTGGTACGGTGTTGAGCTTCGTGAGTATCTTTACAGGACAGGCGACCGCGAATTTATTGATAATGCAAAAGATAAGATGTATGCTCTTCTTAATTTCTTCAGGAGATTTGAAAACGGTGACGGATTGCTCGATAAGCTGAAGGGCTGGGTTTTTGTTGAATGGTCTAAATGCAATTATCTCGTTCAGGATATTAACTACCCGTCCAATATGCTCTATTATTTGTTTAAGAAAGTTCTTTGTGAGCTTTACGGTGATGATGAACTCGGAAAAGAGGCTGCCGTTCTTCGTAAAGTTATACGAGAAAAGAGTAAAACGGATATGTTCTTCTGCGATAACTCTGTTTACGGAGAAGACGGTGCTGCTTATCTTTCTGGAGAGGTTACGGAAACCTGTCAGTATTATGCTTTCTTTACAGGTGTTGCAACAATTGAAGAAGATCCCGATCTTTGGAATACTATGGTCGATGATTTCGGACCCGAAAGAGCGCAAACAGGTAAATGGGAAAAGATCTATCCGTCAAATGCATTTATCGGAAATTATCTCCGTTGTGACCTTTTGAGAATGAACGGTCTTAACGATAAATTGGATGAAAATATCCGCGGTTATTTTGATTATATGGCAAAAACAACGGGAACTCTTTGGGAACATAACAATACCTCGGCAAGCTGTAATCACGGTTTTGCATCTCATGTTCTTGTATGGCTCGACCATCTCGGATATATTGATTAGAAAGGAATTTTTATGTATACGGATATATTTGGTAAAACAAGAGCAAAAATAGGGCTTCACACTCATACAAATATTTCTGACGGAAGAGTATCTCCCGAAGAATCTGCAAAAATGTACAAAGAAAAAGGGTATGATGCCATTGCGATTACCGATCATTGGAAATACGGAGAACAAAAGACGATAGACGGACTTTATATTCTTCCCGGTGTGGAGTACGATATTGCAACTCCTGAATTTAAAATATACCATATCGTCTGTGCTTGTGCCGACAGCGAGCCTGCCGGTCTTACAAGACAGAGCACTCCCGAACAGATCATAGAAGCTATTCATTCATGCAACGGTCTTGCGGTCCTTGCACACCCTGCATGGTCCTTGAATGCCCCCGATGATATTATGGCTATTGAGGGGTTTGATGCAACGGAGATATATAACAGTGTTTCCGATGTCGGAATGTCTTTCCGCCCGGATTCTTCTGTTATTGTTGATATGCTCGGATACAGAGGCAGATTGTATCCTCTCCTTGCAACCGATGATACTCATTGTTACGATGAAAGGGATGTCGGTGTTTCTTTTATCATGGCTGAATGTGATCCGTCGGATCTTAATTCTGTTAAAAGTGCTATAAAAGAACATCGTTTCTATGCTTCTCAGGGCCCTGAGATCCATCTTTCAAGAAACGGTGATGTGTTCAGGGTTGACTGTTCTCCCGTAAGTAAGATCGCCTTTGCTTCAAATCAGCCTTGGTGCCCCCGTGTTTTTACCGGGGATGGAATAACCTCGGCCGAGTATAAACCGCTTGAAACGGAACGCTTCATCAGAGCCTTTGTTGTTGATGAAAACGGCAAATATGCATGGAGTAATATGATCCCGTTAAAATAACGAATTGAAATTTAATCTGACTTGACAATGAGTTTTTAATATGTTATAATTTACTAAAATTAAATGCATATTTCAGACTTTTAGCTGATCTGAAAGGAGTATTTTATGAAAATATCTTGTTGTCTGCCCGGAAGAAATATTATTTTTAATAATAAAGAAGATAATGGTTCTCAGTATACGTATTATGTTGAAGGTTGTAAGCTTATGCGCGAACTCGGATACGATTTTGCTGAAACTAATATGGAAAATTTGTTGAAGCTATCCGATGAGGATATAGACCGTCTTTGTGCTGAATATCCCAACGGTAGCCTCGGTCTTTGTTCAGTCAACGGTTTTCTTCATGGTTGGAATGATCTTAACGGAATAGATGAAGATACGAAGACTAAGCTTTATGCTCATATAGAAAACATTATCGAAAAAACCGAAAAGCTCGGTATTCCGTATATCGTTTTCGGTTCAGGGTATTCTCGAAGAACACGAGAAGATCATGCTGAAGAAGATAATGCATCGGTCGAAGATTTTATTCGTCACGTCAACCGTTGTTGTCAGGGCAAAAAAGTTGTGTGTGTAATCGAACCGCTGAATAAAAAAGAAACTAACTGGGGAAACAGTGTTGAGGTGTGCGGAAAGCTCGTAAAAAGGCTTGATCTGCCTAAGATCCGTTTGCTTGCGGACAGTTATCATATGGCTCAGGAAAATGAGCCGATGTCAGTTCTTGAAGATAATAAGGATATTCTTCTTCATTGCCATATCGCGGCGGCTGACAGAAATATTCCCGGTACATCTCAGTATGAAAAAGATTTTATCGATACTCTCAAAAAGATCGGTTATGACGGCGTGATCTCCGTTGAATGTCATCAGCCTGATTTTCTTGCGGATGCCGAAAAGATCGTTAAGTTTTTAAGAGACGCTATTGCGTGATAAGAAATCAATTTTTAACAGCATATATCTAAGTTTACAGATGAGAGGCACACTTCGTAGGCAAAGTGTGCCTCTGTTTTTTATTAGCAGTCGTGTCGGCAGGGTGGAGGACAGGGAGGAAGACAACATTCGTTTTTATCGTTATCGTCGTTAAGTAATAACATTATAACGATCACCGCAATGATTATTATCCAGAGATTGTCACCGCAAAAAAGATTTTTTAACATTTGAAGTTCTCCTTGAATGTGGAATTGAGTTTT
>CAJGDF010000063.1 GCA_904502105.1 uncultured Clostridia bacterium | reverse complement strand
GGCACATACCTGAACGGCAGAATAATCGTCGGTGACCACTCATTCTGCGGCGGCCCCGACGGAATGTTTGCGGCAACGAAGCTTACAAAAAGCATTGAAGACAAGGGCGTTTCGATGATGCGCTTCAAAACGGGTACTCCGTCACGAATCAACCGCCGTTCCGTTGATCTTACAAAGCTTGAGCGTCAGGACGGTGACGATAAGATCGTGCCGATGTCCTTTGAAAACGAGGATAAATATATCGGTGAAAACCTCGAACCGTGCTGGCTTGTTTACACAAACGAAAAAACTCATCAGGTAATAAAAGACAATCTTCACCGCTCCCCCCTCTATTCGGGCAACATTCACGGCATCGGTCCGCGTTACTGCCCCTCGATAGAAGACAAGATCGTGCGTTTTGCGGATAAAGAACGCCATCAGCTCTTTTTGGAGCCGACGGGAAGAGACACCGAGGAGATGTATCTTCAGGGTATGTCGTCATCGCTTCCGGAAGACGTTCAGATAGAAATGATCCACACCCTCCCCGGCTTTGAAAATGCCGAGATAATGAGAATAGGCTACGCTATTGAATACGACTGTGTTGATCCGCTTGAGCTTCGCGCAACGCTCGAATTCAAAAAGATCAGAAATCTTTACGGCGCAGGTCAGTTTAACGGAACATCAGGCTACGAAGAAGCTGCGGCGCAGGGTCTTATTGCGGGTATAAACGCATCGTTGAAGCTCAAAGGCGAAGAGCCGCTTATTCTTGACCGAAGCACGAGCTATATCGGAACGCTTATCGACGATCTTGTAACGAAAGGCACCCGTGAGCCGTACAGAATAATGACCTCACGCTCCGAATACCGTTTGCTTTTACGTCAGGACAATGCCGATGAACGTCTCATGCCCTACGGAAGAAAGATCGGGCTTATAAACGACGAGCGCTGGGCGCATTTCAACGAAAAATGGGATATGATAAGGGCTGAAACAGAGCGTGTTGAAGCAACATATCTCTCCCCCAACGGCAATCTCAAGGAATTTTTGGCAGAACGTAATTCTTCCGCCGTAACAACGGGCATATCCGTTGCGGATCTGTTAAGACGACCCGAAATAACTTACGATTCTCTCGCGGCAGTTGATAAAGACCGCCCCGAGCTTCCCGAATCGGTAAGATCGGAGGTTGAAATAACCGTTAAATACGACGGCTACATAAAACGTCAGACCGAGCAGGTCGAGCAGTTCAAAAAGCTTGAGCAGAAGCGACTTCCCGAAGATTTCGACTATGCATCTCTTGCAGGTCTGCGTCTCGAAGCAAGGCAGAAGCTGAACGCCGTCAAGCCGTCAAACATCGGTCAGGCAGGGCGTATATCGGGCGTTTCACCTGCAGATATTGCAATACTTTTGGTTCACTTTAAATATATTTGATTTTGGAGATAAATTATGCGAGCAAGAAAGAAAAAGAACTGTGATGCGCGTCTCGAACGCTGTTCAGACTACATCGTTGAAAAAATAGAGATCCCCGAAGGCAACGACAAGCCCGTATACCTTGAGATCGGCTGCGGCAAGGGCAAATTTGCGGCAGAGGTTGCCGAAAAAGAAAACTGCCTCTTTTACGCTATCGAGATCATGAAGGATATCATGGTAATGGCTATCGAAAAGGGTGCGGCAAAGCAGCTTGACAACATAAAATACATAATCGGAAGCGCAGACGATCTTCTCGAAATGTGCCCCGAAAACAGCATAGACACCATCTTTTTGAACTTCTCCGACCCCTGGCCGAAAAAACGCGCCGCAAAGAGAAGACTTACTCACAAAAACTATCTTGAAAGATACAAAAAGCTGCTTAAAAAAGACGGCATCATCGCTTTCAAAACAGACAACCATCCCCTCTTTGAATTCTCCGTTGAAGAGATAAAAGAAAACGGCTTTGAAATCTTCGATTACACCGAGGATCTTCACGAAAGCGGCATCTACAACCCCGCAATGACCGAATATGAAGAACGTTTCACCGAAATGGGTCAGCCTATCTATCACCTGAAAGCGAAAATGAAGCAGTAATTTGTTAAACCGAAAATGGAACAAACTCTTACAGAATTTATTCATTGGTTTTACTCATTCCCCGAATGGGCGCTCTGCCCGATGCTTTTCGGCCTTGCGCTCGTTCAGTATATCTTTCCGCCCGTGCCGTCCGACACGCTTCTTGTTGCGCTCGGAATTCTTGTTTCGCACGGTGTTTTCAACAAATTTCTCGGTTTTGCATCGTACTCTCTCGGTGCGGTCATCGGTGCGCTTGCGCTTTTTTTGGTGGCGTACAGGCTCGGCGACAGAGTTCGTAAGATAAAAATAATAAACAGCCTCATTGACGAAAAAACGTATGAAAAAGCAAGAAAAACGATCGATAAATACGGCGGCGGCTCATATTTTCTGCTACGTTTTATCCCGTCGATGCAATGCATATCGATAATAGTGATGGGGCTTGTTAAAATAAAAAAAAGAAAAGCTTATTTTTACGTAAGCTGTGTTACGGTGCTCGCATGCGCCGTATACTACCTTATCGGAGTGCTTCTGGGTGCAAACATTCCGTTGATACTTCGCGTTCTCTCCGCAATGGGAACGTTTGGCAGGATCATGCTCGCTGCACTCATAGCCGTTGTTGCTGCGGCTGTTATCATTATTAAACTCAGAAAAAAACAGACAGACAATCAGGAGGAATAATCAATGTTTGAAGAAAACAAACAGTCTCTCCCCATCGCGGGAAACGCTATCGTCGGTCAGTCGGGCGGTCCCACGGCGGCAATAAATGCAACCCTTTCGGGCGTTATAAAGGGTCTTCGCAAATGTGAAAACGTAAAACGTGTTTACGGCATGAAAAACGGTATCGAAGGCCTCATAAACGGCAATGTTGTTGATCTTGCGGCTGCTGTTGCAACAGACGAGGATTATTACGCTCTCGAATGTACACCCGCGGCGGCTCTCGGCTCCTGCAGAAAGAAGCTTCCCGCCGATCTTAACGACCCGATCTACCCCAAAATTTTCGAGATCTTCCGTCAGTACGATATACGTTACGTGCTTTACATAGGCGGTAACGACTCTATGGACACCGCTTCAAAGCTTTCCGCATACGCTAAAGAAGCAAATTACGAGATCTACGTTATGGGTGTTCCGAAAACTATCGACAATGACCTTGTTGTAACAGACCACACACCCGGCTTCGGCTCCGCTATCAAATATATCGCAACGACCGTTCAGGAGATCGCGCGCGACTGTTCGATCTACAACGTAAAAGCGGTAACTATCGTTGAAATTATGGGACGTGACGCGGGCTGGCTCGCGGCAGGCGCGGCTCTTCCGAGAATTTCCGGTCAGATCTGCGCAGACCTCGTTTACGTTGCCGAAACGGTGTTTGATTTTGATGAATTTATCGAAGACGTTAAAAAAGAGCTTGAAAAGAAGCCCAATGTTGTTGTTGCGGTATCCGAAGGTATAAAAACCGCTGAAGGAAAGTACGTCGGCGAGAGCGAGCAGAGCGGCTCCGTTGATATTTTCGGTCATAAATACCTTGCAGGCGCGGCAAGAGTTCTTGAATCATGCATAAGAGCAAAGATCGGCTGCAAATGCCGTTCGATCGAAATGAGCCTGCCTCAGAGATGCGCAGGTCACTGCCTCTCAAAAACCGATATCGAAGAGAGCGTTCTTGTGGGCGCAAGCTGCGCAAAGCATGTTGCCGCAGGTAATTCTGGCGATTTCGCATTCTTTGTAAGGGACAATAACTCCGACGGCAGCTATTCTGTCTCCGTTGGCTTCTGCCCCGTTTCGAGAGTTGCAAATCAGATCAAAAAGATACCTCAGGAATATATCAATGAGCGTGGAAATAACGTCACCGACGAGCTTCTGCATTACCTCCAGCCCCTTATCGTTGGCGAGGTCCAGGTTCCGATGAAAAACGGACTCCCCGTGCATTTTGTTATTAATTAACAGATAAACCGACCTTACGGAAAGTTAAAAATAAGCACCCGTCTGAGCATTTTAAATGTTCAGATGGGTGTTTTTTTACAGTAAATATTCACTTAAAAGTATAAGTCTGTTCAACAGACGGTTGCTTGAAATCGGACAGAAAATATGATATAATTTAACCGTAAAGAAAATCAAAAAGACCCGTATAAACTTCTGTTCTGCTTATTTCACTCCTTTCAGTTTTCAAAAAAACAGCACTGTTTTTGGCAGTAAACCTGTCTGAAACGGTGCTGTTTTTATAGTATAAATTTTTGATACTTCAAAAAATAAACATAATTATATAATTATGTTATATAATAAAGATCAAAACGCTTTGCAAGATGCAAAGCGTTTTGTATTTAACTGCGAGATCTGTTCGCAATTTATATTATTAGAATTCGAGTTTTTCTTCGATAAATTTCTTGAGGTCTTCGATCTTGATTCTTTCCTGCTTCATGGTGTCGCGGTCACGAACGGTTACGCAGCCGTCGGTTTCGGAATCAAAGTCGTATGTGATGCAGAAGGGAGTACCGATCTCGTCGAAACGTCTGTAACGTTTACCGATAGAGCCTGCATCGTCGAATTCAACGTTGAAATACTTGGAAAGATCAGCAAAGATCTTTTCAGCGCCTTCGTTGAGCTTCTTGGAAAGGGGAAGAACAGCAGCCTTAACGGGTGCAAGAGCGGGATGGAGGTGAAGAACTGTACGAACATCGGGTTTTGCGGGGTCTTCGGAGATGTTTTCTTCATCATATGCTTCGCAAAGGAACGCAAGCATAACTCTGTCCGCACCGAGAGAGGGCTCGATAACGTAAGGAATGTATTTTTCGTTTGCTTCCTGATCGAAATATTCGAGGTTTTCGCCGGATTCGTTGGTGTGAGATTTAAGGTCAAAGTCGGTTCTGTCAGCAATGCCCCAAAGCTCGCCCCATCCGAACGGGAAGAGGAATTCGAAGTCGGTAGTTGCCTTGGAATAGTGAGAAAGTTCTTCCTGTTCATGGTCACGGAGACGGAGGTTTTCGCTCTTCATGCCGAGATTGAGAAGGAAGTTGTGGCACTGGGTTCTCCAGTAGCTGAACCATTCGAGGTCGGTGCCGGGCTTGCAGAAGAATTCAAGCTCCATCTGTTCAAATTCACGGGTACGGAATGTGAAGTTACCGGGAGTGATCTCGTTTCTGAAGGATTTACCAACCTGGCCAACGCCGAAGGGGATCTTCTTACGGGTGGTTCTCTGGATGTTTTTGAAGTTAACAAAAATACCCTGAGCGGTTTCGGGACGCATGTAGATCTCGGTAGAGGAGTCTTCGGTTACGCCCTGGAATGTTTTGAACATCATGTTGAACTTACGGATATCTGTAAAATCGCTCTTGCCGCAGCCGGGGCAGGGAATGTTGTTTTCACGGATATATTCGGTCATCTGTTCGTTTGTGAGTGCTTCAACGGTCATCTGAACACCGTTTTCAGCGTTCCAGTCTTCGATGAGCTTATCTGCTCTGTGACGCATCTTACAAGCCTTGCAGTCGATGAGGGGGTCGTTGAAGTTTACAACGTGACCGGAAGCCACCCATACACGGGGGTTCATGAGGATTGCAGAGTCAAGACCTACGTTGTAGGGAGATTCCTGAACGAATTTTTTCCACCATGCTTTTTTAACGTTGTTTTTCATTTCAACGCCGAGAGGACCGTAGTCCCAAGCGTTTGCAAGACCGCCGTAGATTTCGGAGCCTGCATATACGAAGCCTCTGTTTTTACAAAGAGCAACGATCTTTTCCATTGTCTTTTCGCTGTTGTTCATCTTTTTCAAATCCTTATATAATAATTTTAATTATATGTTATTTTATTCTTCGGTTTCAACATTCTCTTCGGAGATGTTTTCTTCCTGTTCAGCCTCTTCGGCATCGATCTCAACCTTTTCAATGTCTGAATCGGTCTCGTCTTCCTCATTGGCATGGATAACTGCGGTCGCAATTACCTTTGTTTCACCCTGAATACGCATTACGTGAACGCCCGAAGATGCTCTGCCGTAAACGGGAATATCGGAAATGCTAACGCGGATAATAATACCGTCGGAGGAGATGATAACAAGGTCATCGTCTTCTTTTACGCAGCGTACACCGACAAGATTGCCTGTCTTTTCGCTGATCTTATGAACACGGACGCCCTTACCGCCTCTGTTCTGACCGTTGAATTCGTCGAAGGAGGTACGTTTGCCGTAGCCGTTTTCTGTTACGGTAACGAGAGTATTGTCTTCTTCAACAACAACGGAGCCCACTACCTCTTCGCCTTCGCCGAGCTTGATAACTCTTACGCCGCGCGCCGTTCTGCCAACGACACGTACATCCTCTTCACTGTAACGGATAGCCATACCCGCACTCGTTGCAACGATGATATCTTTTGTGCCGTCTGTGAGTCGAACAGAGTTAAGGCTGTCGCCCTCGTCAAGCTCAACGGCGTTAAGACCGGTTTTTCTGATATTCTTAAAGTCGCTTATTCTGCAGCGCTTTGAAATACCGAGCTTTGTTACCATATTGAAGAAACCGTCGCCCTCAAGATCACGAAGATGGATCATCGCCGTTACCTTTTCGCCCTCGCCGAGCTGAAGGAGATTTACGATGTTCATGCCCTTCGCCTGACGTGTCGATTCGGGGATCTCATAGCCCTTTAAGCAGTAAACTCTGCCGTTTGAGGTAAAGAAAAGGATCTTATCGTGTGTTGAACATGTAAACATTTCTTCAACAACATCTTCTTCTCTTGTTGTGAGAGCAGTAACACCTCTGCCGCCGCGACGCTGAACCTTGTAGTTATCTTCGGAAAGACGCTTGATATAGCCTCTGTTTGTGAGGGTGTAAACGCACATCTTTTCTTCGATAAGGTCTTCGATATCTATTTCGTTTTCAACATCCTGAATTTCGGTAACTCTGTCGTCACCGTATTTTTCTCTGATTTCGGAAAGCTCATCACGTAAAACACCGATAAGCATTGTTTCCGAAGCAAGAAGCTGCTTGTAATATTCGATCTTCTTTTCGATCTCTTCGTATTCGGCAAGAAGCTTTTCTTTTTCGAGACCCTGAAGTGCTTTGAGTCGCATTTCGAGGATAGCGGATGCCTGAATATCCGAAAGACCGAATCTTTCCATAAGGTTTTCTTTCGCATCGTCGTAGGAATTACGGATGATCTTGATAACCTCGTCGATATTGTCCTGCGCAATGATCAGACCTTCGAGCAAATGCGCTCTTTCCTGAGCCTTGCGAAGATCGTATCTTGTTCTTCTGGTAATGATGTCTTTCTGATGCTCGATATACTCGTCAAGAATATTTCTGAGAGAAAGGATCTTCGGCTGAGACTGATTGTTGACCAATGCGAGCATATTTACCGCAAAGGTGGTCTGCATCTGTGTCTGAGCAAAAAGCTTGTTCAACACTACCTGAGAATTTGCATCTTTTCTGATCTCGATAACGATTCTCATACCGTTTCTGTCGGACTCGTCTCGTATATCGGAAATGCCCTCGATGCGCTTTTCACGTACCTGCTCTGCGATAGTCGCTATAAGCATACGTTTATTTACCTGATACGGAAGCTCCGTAACGATAATTCTTACTCTGTCTTTGCCGAATTCTTCAAATTCGGTTCTTGCTCTTACAGTTATATGACCTCTGCCCGTTGCATATGCGGCTCTGATGCCTTTTCTGCCGAGGATTATACCCTTTGTGGGGAAGTCGGGACCCTGAATGCAGCCTAAAAGATCTTCAAGGGTCGATTCGGGATTGTCAAGAACAAGAATAGTGGCATCAATAACCTCTCTGAGATTGTGGGGAGGGATATTTGTTGCCATACCTACCGCGATACCGGATGAACCGTTTACAAGAAGGTTCGGGAAACGGCTGGGAAGAACGCGGGGCTCTTTTCTCGTTTCGTCAAAGTTGGAGTCCCAGTCAACCGTTTCTTTTTCGATATCAGCAAGCATTTCGTCCGCAATACGGCTCATTCTCGCTTCGGTATAACGGTATGCTGCAGGCGGGTCACCGTCCACAGAACCGAAGTTACCGTGACCGTCGATAAGCGGATATCTCATTGAGAAATCCTGTGCGAGACGTACAAGCGCATCGTAAACCGATGAGTCACCGTGCGGATGATATCTACCGAGAACGTCACCGACTGCCGTTGCGCACTTACGGAAAGGCTTGTCTCTTGTCAGTCCGTCCTCATACATTGCATATAAAATTCTTCTGTGAACGGGTTTGAGACCGTCACGTACATCGGGCAGCGCACGTCCGACGATAACGGACATCGCATACTCGATATAACTCTGCTTCATTTCCTGAACAAGCTCGGTAGAGGTTATGACCTGATCCGGAAATAATATATCTTCGGGTTTGTAATCAACGTTTTTTCTTTTAGCCACAACAACTCACCTCTTAATAGTCCAAATTAATCGCATATCTTGCGTTTTCTTCTATATATTCTCTACGGGGTTCAACTTGTTCGCCCATAAGAATTGTAAATATTCTGTCAGCGGCAGCAGCATCTTCAAGCTCAATTCGTCTTAAAGTACGTCTTTCGGGATCCATTGTAGTTTCCCAAAGCTCTTGAGGATTCATTTCACCGAGACCTTTGAATCGAGAAATCTCAATTCTCACATTGGGATTACCGCCACGCATTTCATTACTTATGGCATCTCTTTCTTCATCACTGTATGCAACTCTCGTTGTTTTACCTCTTGTTAATTTGTAAAGAGGAGGTACAGCGGAATAAACGTAACCCTGTTCAATAAGAGGACGCATAAATCTGAAGAAAAATGTCAAAAGAAGAGTTCTGATATGAGCACCATCTACGTCGGCATCGGCCATAATGATTATTTT
>CAJGDF010000062.1 GCA_904502105.1 uncultured Clostridia bacterium | reverse complement strand
TGAGCGGCATCAATAAGTTCTTTTAATTCGTTGGGAGTTCCGTCTCGAGAGCATGAAGCGTAAAAGGACGATACCTGATATCCGAACGAACCGTAATAAGGGTGCTCCATGATAGCCATGATCTGAACGGTGTTATACCCAAGAGCTTTAATACGCGGAAGGATATTCTCACGGAATTCGGCATATGTTCCCACAGCCTCTTTTTCCTGCGCCATACCGATATGACATTCATAGATGCAAATATCTTTTTTCTTGGGGACAAAATCGTTATTCTGCCATATATAATCAGGCTGATCGACGATACATCCGCACCATTTATGAGTAGAGCTGTCCTGAACAACACGGCGAATATAAAGTGGGATACGTTCAAGAAAACGTCCCGAATTATTGATGATCGTTTTCACATGGCAACCGTCATAGAGTCGGTCTGTTCCCGGCAGGAAGATCTCAAAAATACCGTTACCGATATTTGTGAGCTGAAGATCAAACCAATGCCAATCAACCATATCGCCTGTGAGATAAACCTCATCCGCGGCAGGTGCCCATTCACGGTAAAACCAACCGTCATGTGTTTTATGAAAACCGAAGTATTCATGAGCGTTGGCAAAATCTATCAGCTTACCTGTTTTACCGAGCAATTCTCTTTTTTTGCGTTTATAGTTATTCATACGAAGGTTAATATCGTTTTCAAACTCCAAAAGCATAGGGTCATACTCAAATATTTTATACGCCATAATACTCCTCTTCCGTAAATTTTATTTTATATATTATATTTCATTAAGCTCTCTCAATACAGGGATTACCTCTGCAAGAGTCATAAGATTACTTGTTTCAGACCAGCAGCTGCCATGGAAAACACCGCCGATACGGCTGTAATCTTCCCAGTCGGACATATTTACACGTTCATTTACAAAGCCCTGAGGCAAACGATGCTTCTCGATAGATGCAATGTCATCGGTATCTCGAAGCGCAGGATCAAGATCCCAGTCGTAGATCGGTTTTTCGTTTGTTGAAATATACTGACCGAGAGGCAATGCAATATCTTTCATAAGTTCGAGATAAAGCGGATCTTTGGTCCATTTCCAGAGTTTAAGCAAACTGTCGCCTGACAATGTACAGATACCGGGCGCAGAATGTTTATTCTGAATGTTTGCAAAAACTGAACCGACTGTCTTTTTGTCGTGTCTTCCGAATTCACTCTTTGCAGGGAATTTATAGTTATAGCTTACGACCCAGCTGCTGCAGTAATGAGCATTTTCTTTAGCATATTCAAGCCATTTTTCATTACCTGTAACATCATAAAGAGTAACATAGCTTTCAAGCAAACCAAATGCACTTTCACTGTCAACACCCTGAAGGATCTCACCGGGGCCGCCTGTTGTATAACCTTTGCTGAGAGACGTCTTATAATAATACTCCGCACTTTCTTCAGCAACACGGAGATATTCGGGATTACCGAAAAATCTGTAAGCTTCTGCAAGGCCTGCAGGAGCAATGCCTCCGCTTGTTGAACCGCCGACACAAATATCGCCTGTTTCAACATCAACATGATGACCGAACTGACCGTATTTATTAAAAAGTTTAACAAAGCCGTCGGCAGTTTTTTTCGTACCTTCAAGGAATGATTCAGGAATCTCGATATTTCTTTCTTTCATAAGGTTAAGATGTTTGAAGAGATAAAGAAGAATATCCGAAGATTTACGGATAAGATGCCATTTTTCCGTACCCTCTACCCAGAAGCCGTCGCCGTGTTCATTACCGTCAATATCGATTATACCGGGGAAGAAACCGCTTTCTTTCTGAGATTTAAAAAGGAATTCGAGAGTTTTGATCTGTCTTTCGGTTTCAAGCTCACCGCCAAGCTTCATAAGAGAATATCCGCTTAATGCGCCGCCTGTCCAACCCGGCTGCCATACCTGGAAATGAGTAAGGTCTGTGCCGATCATATAGAACTGATCTTTTTCGTTCCAGTTCATAGCATTGAATTTGTCGCACTGTATTTCAAACTGTTTTTCAAAGGGAAGGACCTCGGGACGTTTGCAGTCGAGCCCCATTATCTTTCTGTTTTCGAAGAATACCCTGTAAAACTCAGCAAGAGAATTACATGAAAAATCAAGAATTTTATAAGGTATTTCCGCAGGCTTATCTTCCCAGGGAGTCTTGTTTTCAAAAGTTGTACACATACGGTATTCTTTTTCGCGTTTAACAGGCCATGTAAGACGGATCTGACCTGCTTCGTAAGCAAGACCGATATTTTCACCGTTTATCTCCTGAACTGTAAAAACAAGAATGCCTCTTTTTTCGGATTCGGAGAAAACACCGATACAGGGAGTTGCCGCATCACCGGTATTAACTTCTATCTTACCGCTTCCGTCTTTTTCGAGACGGGGAACGTCTGTTATTGTAACGGGCATATCGATCTTTGCATCTTCAAGATGAAACATCGGAGGATAGCCGTATTTACGAACTTCAAACTGATTGCCTGCATAGCAGCAAGCGGGAATAAAAACGTAATTATCTTTGTTATTAAAAGCTTCAATAATTTTTATAGCCATGAGATTATCTCCTTTAGGATACATTTATACCATTAACAGTATTATACAACATTTTCAAGCTACTTTCAAGAGAAAAATGAGAAATTTGTAAAAAAAATTTTCAAGAAACAACACAACAGAAAAAACCTCCCTTTATAAAAAAAGGAAGGCTTTTCTATTATTCAAAAAATACTATCGCGCAGTTATGTTCGCCGAATGTTACATGAAGTGTCAAACCGTTATCATCTTCAACTTTAACATTGCCGAACACGGTAATATTATCTGTTTTTGCAGATCCGTGAACTCGGTATTCATACGTTCCGTTGACATTACCGAACAGAACGATAGCTCCTCTGCCGTTATTGAGCTTTTCATGGACTTCAAATGTTGCGCCCGGTGTTCCGATAACGTGAGGATATGCTTCGGTGATATCATCACGAACTCGCTTATAGACCGTTAATACCTTGTTGAAAAGCGCTACGCCGTTTTCTGATATGTTGAGCAAATCACCCCATATGCCGTTCTGTCCCAAGATAAGAGAAGCAATGTTTATCAGCTGAGATTTTTCGGGATCATCGGGAAGATAATGAGTCATAAACAAAATGGACGGTATCCACTTATCATAACAAAGCTCTTTTCTGCAGACCCAGGTACGTGCAGGACCGGGGAAAACAAAAATATTGCTCCAGACATCATTGGGAATAGAAATATCGTAATTTCCGTAATAAGGTCCGTTGTTTATTGCAAAATATTTGCCCGAAGAAAGGAAACCGAGACCGAAATAACGGCCGCCTTCGGTAACGTCAAAGTCAATTATTGCCTCGGGATGAACAGCGCAGACCCTGTCGATTATTTTCGACATATAAATACCTGACTGGAATGCATAACAGTCATGGGATTCATCTTCCGTGGCACTTTCGCCGCCGTGAAAATGGTCTCTGCGGTTACATCCGTACATTCCGATACCGTCCCACTTGAAATATGTAACACCAAGCTTATCAACAAGCTCGATCAATGTATCGGCAAATGCTTTCCAATATTCTGAAACAATGCACATCGGCAGACTTTCTTCTGTTTCCCAAATAGATGAAGGATTATAGTCTTTACCGTTATATTTCTTAACAGACTGAGGATAATTTTTCAATAATTTGCTTGTTACGGCTGCAACAGTGGGATTAAACCATAAACCGAGTTTCATACCGTATTTTTCAAGCTTTTCTCGCACAGACTTCATACCGTCGGGAAATTCATTGATGTTAACCTCCCAATCGCCTGTTTTTTGGAACCAGCCTGTATCTATAACAAAAACATCAACGCCCATTTTATGCGCAATCTCAACCTCTTGCTCCATACGGTCTTTATTCATTGAAGCAAGATATGTTGTTTTGTTATAGAACTTATTACGCTCCTGAAAAGCCCACGTATTATAGAAAATATACGGTTTACGGCTTTCCGGGTTTAACGTACAATATTTAAGCTGAAATTCTCTGTATGCTCTTGCAAGATCGTCAACAGAACCTTTAACAGCACCTGCCTGCAGCCAGACAGATTCATACGGGGTTTCTTTTACAGAAAGACCGTTCCAATAATTTCCGCGAAGCGCACGAAGGACAATATTTTGATTTTCTTGTTCAAAAACAATAAATTTATCGGGATACTGCGAACCGTGTTCATATGCGGTAAGAACAGAAACATCAGAATCTCGCCTATGTTCAGCTAAAATCGGACCCATAAGCCGGCTTTCAAATTCAAATGCTTTCAATTCTTCGAGCTGATAGGAATGGGCAAGATAATCATATCCGGAAAGACGGACCTCTGTAAGGTCACTGTTTTCAGATGTTGTATATTCAAAATATGTCAGCGTTTCTTTTTCTGTTTTCGTCATTATTAACTCATTTTCAGATGTTAAAACATATCTGAAACGAACGATCGGAGAAAACTGACTGACACGTAGTTCCATTTGCAGGGTTGCGCCGTTTTCAAGTATACCCTCCCCTACAATAGAAACAATGGAATCGGTTAAATTCTTTCTGTTTTTTTCAGTAAATGAAATGGGGGCAGATGTCTGCTTTCCGTTGATCTCAAATCGAGGCCATGAAAAAGGTATTTTTTCAGATGAACCGTGAACTTCATAAACAAAGGCTTGGTCGCCGCCTATATACAAGCTGTAGTAATCATTTTTATAATTAAACATAGAGCTGCTTCTCCTGAAAATGAAATATATAAATAGGATACCACGATTTTATCATGTTGTCAAGATAAAATAAAGATCCGCACACAAAAAGTATGCGGATCTCTGTTTAAGTCAAGCTTTATTCGACATTAAAATATTTGTTTTCAAGATACATATTTATAGATGCGATCTGTTCTTCGTTAAGAGCAGAATCGTAAATAAGGATCTCTGCAATATCACCGACAAGACCGGTTATACCTGTACCGATTCTGAGTTCGGTATTATTTGTATTTGTGATCTTCGGACGTCCGTTATCGTCAGAGAAAAGAAGTTCACCGTCAGCATAAACCGACTGCTGCTTACCCTCTTTTACAAATATTGTAGAAGTGAAGCCTGTAACGGGTTCGGGACGTTTTGCGATAACAATATGATTATGGAAGTTATTACCTGTACCGATACCGATTCTTGCGCGGATATCTTCCTGATATGAGCCAACAAAGATCGCACCGTAACCGCCTGTTTCATTGATCATGATCAGGCTCTGACGGTTACACCAATCATCGCCGCCGGCAGCGGATTCGGTCGCACGGCTTACAGCTACGATTGAAAAATCCGAGTGGCCTTCAAGACTGAGGAAATCATTAACAATAAGCATATCGGAACCGTCAAATTTAAGAGCATAGAATCCGCCGCAATCGATAAGCTCGGGCTGGCTGCCTGAATTACTCTGTACTGCAACATAATCGTTAACTCTTGATTTAAGTTCGCCTACACTTGAGCCGACTTCCATAGCAACGTCTTCTGCGCTGAGATGAAGAAGAATATTTTCAGAGGGGATCTTTGCGGTTTCACTGATAACCTTTCCGATAACTCGGCTGTCGAGCCAACCTTCTTTTACAGCAACAGCTCTTATAGCCATGGTACCGTCTACAGCTATCGGGCCTTCATACTTAATAGAATCGATGGTAGGCTCTGTGCGGTCGAGAGTGTAATAAATATCAACGCCGGGTGTTTCACACTCAAGTGTTATTGAACTGATCTCATCATTTTCGTTAAGTTCATAGCTTATAGAAGGTTGTTCAATAGTGAAATACTTATGTTTTAAATAGAAGTTGATAGCTTCAAGCTCTGCATCGGACATAGCTCGGCCGAAGACCATTATCTCGGCAATATCACCGTGAAGTCCTTCACCGATCTTTAAAGTGTTGTCTTCAATAACAAGTTTTTCAGCACCTGCAGCTTCGGCAAAGAGTTTACCGTCAACATAAAGAGACTGTTTTGCACCGTCTTTACGGAACATCATTGAGGTAAAGCCTGTTTCTTCAACAGCACGTTCCTTGTTTATAGAAACGTCTTTTTCAAATGCTGCCTTAACAGAGTTCTGATAAGTTTCAAGAGAAACACTGTCGATACCGATCACTTTATGGTTTTCACCTTCTGCGGCACGGGAAACTGCAATAATTGTAAGACCGGATTTTCCGTTAAGAGAAGCAAAATCATTAACTGTAAGGCTGTCTGCGCCGTCAAAGCTGAGAGCCTTATAGTTTTTGTATTCAACAAGAACAGGAAGAGCTTCTGTATTTGTCTGCTCTGTTACATAACCGTTAACCTTTGAAGTCCATGAATTTACGGTCTTGCCGACTTCTGTTGAAACATCATTTGCATCAAGATGAATAAGTGCTTCGGAGAAAAGGTTATCGGGTGTTATAACAACCGCACCGGGAAGCTTGCTGAGCCAGGTTCCTGCAGTCTGATTGATATGAGCACGAAGAGTGAGGTATCCGTCGGGATAAGCATCGGGAGTGATGATATTTTCTTTCCATGTGTTATGGCTTACGGTATCATCCCAGATGTTAAGGTCTGTTTTACCGCCGTCGCCACGGCCGCCTGCAGCACCGTTTGTATGGCTGTTATCTGTAGCGCCGTTTGCATGGAAGAGGTTTTTATAAACATAGTTGAAGCCGTCGAGGTCGTCCATATGAATAGCACGAACTGCCCAGTCGTCAGTAAATTCTCTTAAGCCAACGTTAAACTGCCAAACCTTGTCAGGACCGGAACACCAACAGTAGAGAGCACCGCCGTCACGGAGATTCTGCATATAGTCATCGCAGATGTTATACTGAACGGTGTTATTTTCGGAGTTCTGATACTGATGAGCATCCTGATAGTCTTTAAGGATAGAAGCATCGATCTCTTCCCAGCGTGCCTGATACATAGACTGACGACCGCCAAAGCTGTTGCTTGTATCAATAGCATTGATACCGTCACGCATCTGTGTCCAAGCCATACCGATAATAGATACAGCAGCGTAAGGAAGATCATGGAAATAGTTGTATTCAACAGTATTGTTGTTACTGCCGAACATCTGAACCGCGCAAGAATGCATATATTCGCGGCCAACGTGGTGGATGTGGTTCTTTGCTACGTAGTTATTTTTGTTAAGGTCGGTAGTACCGGGACCGTAACCGATAAGATAAACGCCGCCGGAAGAAGCATAACCGATCTCGTTGCCGATAATCGTATTGTTCTGAGCATAATGGTCAAGAACGATACCCTGAGCACCGGAATAACCTACAACGCAGTTTTCTATAGAACAGTTGCTTACACCCTGCATGTAGATCATACCGTCGGGGCTTTCTGCGTTTCTTGTGATCCATTCGGGATCAAGCTTTGTTTCGGGAATACGGTCGGAATAAAGGAAGTTTATTCCGCGAAGAGTTACATATTCAACCTGTTCAGCCCATGCATCCTCTTCTTCGTCACCCTGAAAACGTACAAGCTCATAAAGCTTGGGGGCAAACATACTTACGGAATTAGGATCAATACCGTCTGCAGGCCAGTAATAAACTTTTCCGTTAACGGAGTCAATACACCATTCGCCTGCAACGTCAAGATATTTGGGCGTATTCATAAGATTGTACTGACCGCCCCAGCTGTTGAAATCCGCATAGAATTCGGTCATAAGAGACTGGATATATGCGATTTTATTCTCGGAGTCAATATCTGCAAGTTCAGCGTTAACATTCCACCATACTGCAGTGATAAGGCGAACTTCAGCATCGGTCCAGCCGTCAAGACCTGTAAGAACATCATTCTCAAACTTAGCTTTAAGACCGTTTTCGCCGTAATCCTTACTTGTTGCCTTAGCTTTAAGCCAATCGCTTTCCCATTCATCGGATTCGATCATACGGGAAACCTGCTGGCTTACACCGTCAGCATAAAGATAATGGAATCTCCAGCCTGCAGGAACATCTGCAACATAAACGTTTGCTTTTGCTTCATCCGACATACTGAAAATATCTTCAGCCTTTTCGGAATCGGAAAGCTTTTTCCAATCGGTTATATATTCTTTGGAAACAACATCAACCTCGTCACCGGGATATGCTGCATAGATGATAGGTTTATCTTCTGTGCCGGAATCTTCGGGAGTGAGGGTAAATGTTTCATCAAGAACATATTCGCCGCCCTTGATATAAACGGTTATACCGTTTTCGGGAAGTTCATTCAAGCCACGGATAGTATCACGGGCTTTTTCGATAGTTTTAAACGGATTAGATTCAGAACCGTCACCTGATTCATCGTTACCTTCTGTTGAAACAAAATAGAAATTAGAAAATTCAACAGTACAGGACGCTTTTACGTCGGGAGCGGTTTCGGAAGAAACAGTAATAACAGCAGTTCCGTAATCCTTTACGGTCACATTGCCTTTTTCGTCAACAGTTGCAACCGCTTCATTGTCGCTGCTCCAAACCAGATTTGAAGAAGCATTTTCGGGAGAAACTGTAGCATTCAACTTAAAGTTATCTGCGGCACTTACAGCAATGAATGTCTTATCAAGAGAAACATCTGTCATTTCAACGCTTGAGCATCCAAACAGAGATATGACTGACATGCACATAATAAGAGCACTCAAAAACAATGCCACATAACGTTTCAGCATAGAACGCTTTGAGTTGTTTTGATTTTTCATTTGTTTGTTATTCCTTTCATAGAATTCTATAGTAATATATAGAATCCCATTATTTTCTTTTTACCGTGTAATTATATCATACAGATAAAAAAAAGTCAATAATTACTTAACTATAACAAAAATCTCCTACATTATTTTGTCACTGTCCGTTTTTTACTGGACCTGTTCATAATGTAGGAGAACATAAAAATTATTTATTATTTAAAGTAAAACAAC
>CAJGDF010000061.1 GCA_904502105.1 uncultured Clostridia bacterium | reverse complement strand
GTTCACTCGGAACGGATGCAACGGCGGCTGTCGGTTCAACGACTACTGTAAACTGGCTAATAGGCAGTACGATCTCGGCCGTAAGCGTCGGTTTTCTGTCATACATAGCTCAGGCGAACGGTGCGGGGAATAAAGACGGTGTTAAAAAAGCATCTTCACAGGCTGTTCTGGCGGTTTTGGTATGCGGCATATTTTTTACGGCATTAACATTATCGTTAAGCGGAATCGTCCCGACATTGATGCAGGTTGACGAAAATATCCGTGACCTTTCAGCAAAATACTTCTTTATTTTATACGTTCCGATGTTAGCCCGAACCGCATCGATAATTTTCGGCACTATTCTTCGAGCAGTCGGCGACACAAAAACACCGATGATCGTTGGAATATGGGTAAACGTAATAAATGTTGTTTTAAACTTCTTTCTCATTTACCCGACAAGAACCGTGGAAATATTCTCATTGAATATAACGATTCCGGGGGCGGGAATGGGAGTTCTCGGTGCTGCGGTTGCGAGTGCGATCTCGTTTGCATTCGGTGGAATAAGTATTTCAGCGGTTTTATGGAAACATCCGATCCTCTCGCCTAAAGGACAGTCGTTAAAACCGGATAAAAATATTCTCAAGCCATGTTTGAAAGTTGCTCTTCCCAACGCAATGCAGAGATTTGCAACTTCTCTCGGATACGTTTGCTTCGCGGCAATGGTAAACTCCTTAGGCGAAATATCCACAGCCGCACACACTATTGCAAACACAGTAGAATCGGCTTTTTATATTCCCGGTTACGGAATGCAGACTGCAGCGGCAACGCTTGCAGGAAACGCATACGGTGCAAAGGATAAGCAAAAAATACAGGATCTGTCGCGTATGATCCTTATTATCGAGGTTCTGCTGATGATCGTTTCGGGTTCACTTCTTTTCATTTTCGCACCCGATATGATGAAGATTTTCTCGAAAGATGCACAGGTAATAATGCTTGGTTCAACAGTTCTCCGTATGGTTGCGGTTTCAGAACCCTTCTACGGAGTTTCGATAATCGTTGAAGGCATGATGCAAGGAATGGGCAGAACTATGATGCCGTTTATCAGCAATATAATCGGCATGTGGGGCATCAGAATTGTAGGAACATTTATCTGCACTCAGCTTTTATCTATGGGGCTTATTTCGGCATGGGCATGTATGATAATACACAACATGATGCTGTTTTTGATGTTTACAATTTACTATCTTTCAGGCAGATGGAACCCGCTTAATAAAAAGCAAATATAAATTTAAACGGAGAAGCTTTAACAGACTTCTCCGTTTTTATATACATAAAGCCCCGCACCTTTCGGTACGGGGCATACGTTTGTTAAATTATAAGATCAACAAATTAGTTGAGTCTTGCTCTGAAAGCAGCGAGCTGGCTACGGAGTTCAGCAGGAGTATGATCGCCTACTTTGTTGTAGAATTCTTCTACGCCGTCAGCATCTTCTTTCCAGAGGTCTTTATCAACAGAGAGGAGATCCTTGAGAACTTCGAGAGTGATACCGTCGTTTTCAAGACCTTCGATGTTGATGTCTTCAGCTTTGGGGAGGAAACCGATGGGGCTTTCAACAGCATCAACGGTACCTGCAACTCTGCCGAGGATCCAAAGGAGAACACGGAGGTTGTCACCGAAGCCGGGCCATACGAATTTACCTTCGTTATTGGTTCTGAACCAGTTAACGTTGAAGATCTTCGGAGGATTGGGGATCTTTTTACCCATTTCGATCCAGTGAGCCCAGTAGTCGCCCATGTTGTAACCAACGAAGGGAAGCATAGCCATCGGGTCACGACGAACTACACCAACAGCACCTGCAGCAGCAGCAGTGGTTTCAGAAGCCATTGCAGAGCCAACATATACACCGTGGTTCCAGTCGAAGGACTGATATACGAGGGGTGCAGTTTTAGCACGACGGCCGCCGAATACGATAGCATCGATGGGAACGCCTGCGGGATTGTCGAATTCTTTAGAAATGCAGGGGCAGTTAACAGCCATAGCAGTGAAACGGGAGTTGGGATGAGCGCCCTTGGAGCCATCTGTGCAATCCCATTTGTTGCCGAGCCAGTCAATAGCATTTGTCGGGGGATTTTTATCAAGACCTTCCCACCAAATAGTGTTGTTTTCGAGGTTGTGAACAACGTTGGTGAAGATGGTTTCTCTTTCGGTTGTGTGGAGAGCGTTGGGGTTGGACTTGAGGTTGGTACCGGGAGCAACGCCGAAGAAGCCGTTTTCGGGGTTAACTGCCCAAAGACGTCCGTCGGGACCTACACGGAGCCAAGCGATATCGTCGCCTACGCACCATACTTTATAGCCCTGTTTTGCATAAATTTCGGGCGGAATGAGCATTGCGAGGTTGGTCTTACCGCAAGCAGAGGGGAAAGCAGCGCAGATATAGTGAATCTCACCGTTGGGGTATTCAATACCGAGGATGAGCATATGTTCAGCGAACCAGCCTTCTTTGTGAGCGAGGTAAGAAGCAATTCTGAGAGCGAAGCATTTCTTACCGAGGAGAACGTTTCCGCCGTAACCGGAGTTAACGGAGCAGATGAGGTTTTCCTGGGGGAAGTGAACGATATAACGGTTTTCTTCGTCGATATCTTTTCTTGCATGGAGACCCTTAACGAAGTCAGCGCTGTCACCGAGAGCATCGATAACTTTTTTGCCAACACGAGTCATGATAAGCATGTTAAGAACAACGTAGATAGAGTCGGTAAGTTCGATACCGATCTTTGCAAAGGGAGAATCTACATTGCACATGGAATAGGGAATAACGTACATGGTTCTGCCAACCATACAATCTTTGTAAAGATTGTTGAGCTTTTCATGCATTTCTTTGGGGTCACACCAGTTGTTGATGTTACCAGCTTCTTCCTGGGTTTCGGTGCAGATGAAGGTTCTGTTTTCTACACGTGCAACGTCGTTCTTTGCAGTTCTGTGAAGATAACAGCCGGGAAGTTTTTCCTGGTTGAGTTTGATGATTTCGCCTGTGGAGCAAGCTTCTTCGCGAAGAGCATCTCTCTGTTCGTTGGAGCCATCGATCCAAACTACTTTATCAGGATTAAAGAGTTTGATCTGCTCGTCAAGCCATGAGAGAACAGCTTTATTCTGTGTCATGTTGAACCCTTTCCGGTAATTAATACCATTATGTTAATATTATTTAAGCTTTGAATTCAGTGAGAACTTCAATCTCACTCATTATACATTATAGCAGTGTAATGTGATTTATAAATAACAAGTTTGTGACTTTTTGATAAAATGATTTCGCTACTTTTTATCGATTAACAATTTAAAACAAAACGGCTGTCGGACGCATACCCGATAGCCGTTTGAATGTTTAATTAAGAGTTAAGAACAGCGTTCCAGATAGAGGTATATGTAGACATATAATCGGAGAGATCGTCAAAAACTTCGCTTTTAGCTATCATTTCATCGGAAGGATAGATAACGGGATCATTCTTGATCTCTTCGTCAAGCTGTTCAAATGCAGCTGCATTGGGAGTGGAGCTTTCGAGGTATTCAGCGTTCATAAGAGCGATATCGGGACGGCAGAGGAAGTCGATAAACATTTCTGCTTCTTCTTTATGCTCGGAATTTTCAAGAATACAAGCAGCATCCCACCAAAGGTTTGTACCGGTTTCGGGTACAGCAAATTTGATATTGGGATTGAGGTCACGGATAAAGGTTACGTCGCAGGACCACATAACTGCAAGCCAGCCTTCTTCTTTAGCCATTTTTTCTTTAACGTCATCGGACGTATAAGAAAGAACGAGGGGCTTCTGTTCGATAAGAAGATTTTTTGCGGCGTTAAGCTCATCCATATTTTTGGTGTTAATGGAATAACCAAGCTTCATAAGAGCAACAGCGATAGAATCACGTTCACTGTCCATCATAAAAATGTTGCCTGAATATTTTTCATTCCAAAGAACATCCCAAGAAGATACTTCGCTTTCGTCAACGTAAGCGGGGTTATAAGCAATACAAACTGTACCGCCTATATACGGAACGGAAAAGAGATTTTTCTTATCGTAAGCCATTCCTTTATATTTGCTGTCAATGTTCTGATAGTTGGGCATATTATCAAAATTAATTTCGGCGAGCATACCCTCATCAGCCATTTTCTTTACCATATAGTCGGAAGGGAAAACGATGTCATACGAATAGCCTTTCATGTTTTTGATTTTATTATACATGCTTTCATTCGTATCATAGACATTGTAAAGGACTTCTATACCTGTTTCCTCAGTAAACATCTCAATTACTTCAGGATCCATATAGTCCTGCCAATTGTACACCCTGAGCTGGACGGTATCAGACGAACCGCAGGAACAAAGCAGTGCAAGAAGCATTGCGACTGTAAAAATTCCCAAAACAATTTTTTTCAATTTCTTTCTGTTCTCCTTTGTGATTAAAAAGATTATTATCAACCGCTATGCGTCGGTCTACAAAAATTAGTTTACAGATAACCGAGAAGAAGCTTCTGACCTCTCTTGGAGAGTTTGGAAACGTCATCGATCTCGTAACGGTTATCGTATGCATCGATAACAAGGATCTTACCGCTGTTAAGCTGCTTAATGCTTGAGTAAATATCTCTGATATCGAAAGAGAAAACGCCTCTGTCTGTAAGTACCTTCCACTGAAGGATACCGTAGACATTTTTCTGATCATATATATCGAGGATCTTCGGAATCATATAGTATCTGTTAAGAGACGTAAGGAGAGCCTCGCGGGAAGCTTCATCAAGATTTGCAATATCTTTAATAATAAAGAACTCGGTCAGCTTATCTTTACCCTTATCGTTTTCTTCAATTCTGACGATACTGATATTTCTTGTGATATCCGAAATGGGGAAATAGCGGCGGGGTTCAACATCTTCGTAAACGGTGCCGTCGGGAAGAGTAACGTTGAGAAGAACACCCATAGAACCGGATTCTATTTTAATATTTTTACCGCTGAAAAATCTAACTGAATTTTCCATAATAAATCACCAAACCTTATTAATTCGGTATAATTAAAAAATACTGACTGCTGAATTATCAGCTATCCAAAACGCCGCCGTCACCGAGTTCACTTGCAAGAGACTGGATCTTAACGAGTTTGTAGTATTTACCGCGTTTTTCCATAAGCTCATTATGTGAGCCCATTTCTGCGATCTTACCTTCGTCAACAACGATGATCTTATCTGCTTTTTTAAGCGTAGAAAGACGGTGAGCGATCATGATGGTTGTTCGACCGTTGATAATACGTTCAATAGCTTCCTGAATGATGCTTTCGGTTTCAGAGTCAACAGCAGATGTTGCTTCGTCAAGAATAAGGATAGAGGGGTCTTTAAGTACGGCACGGGCAATGGATATACGCTGACGTTCACCGCCGGAAAGACCTACACCGCGTTCGCCGAGCATGGTATCATAACTGTCGGGAAGCTTTGTAATAAAGGTATGAGCGTTAGCAACCTGTGCAGCGTAGATAACATCTTCTACGGGGAGAGTGGGATCGGAATGAGCGATATTTCTGTAAACAGTATCTTTAAAGAGAAGCGGTTCCTGAAGAACGTAGCCGACAGAACCACGGTAATACTGAAGGTCAATATTCTTAATATTCTGATCGTCGATGAAAATATCGCCTTCATAGTTATCGTAATAACGCATCAAAAGGTTAACAACGGTAGATTTACCGGAGCCTGTTGTACCAACGATACCAACGATCTCACCGGGTTCAATGACAAAGTTAACATTTGAAAGTATCTTTTTGCCTTTTTCGTAGCTGAAGGATACACCTCTGAATTCGATCTTACCCTGAAGACCGCCTTCGGGGATATTGCCGCGACCAAAGTCTTCTTCGGGTTCAGCATCAAGAATTTCAAAGACACGTTCAGCGGAAGTGAATGCGCTGATAAATGTTTCGTTAAGGCTTACGAAGAACTGAACGGGGTTATAGAACATCCACATGTAGTTGATGAATGCTACAAGACCGCCGGCTGTAAGAACATCGGAACCGAGATAAGATGCCTTTGTAAGAACCATATAACCGCCAAGGCCCCAAATTACAAGGCTGCCCATCATCATAACAAGGCCGGTAGCACTGTTATAAATAGAGGAGATCTTCGCAGTTTTAAGGTTTTCGGTAATAAGGTCTTTGTTTGTTTCGGTAAAGTTGTTAATGGATTTTTCTTCGGATGTAAATGCTTTAACAACCTTGATACCGGGAAGAGTATCGGCGAGAATGGAGTTGATCTTCGCGCCGCGTTTCCATATTCTGTAGTAATACGGATGGATAAATTTAGAGAATATCTTTGCGCTGACAACAACTATAGGAATAGGAAGCAGTGAAAGAAGTGAGAGAAGCGGGTTCATGGAAACCATTACTACAACTATACCGACAAGCTGGATAGCCTGAGTAAGGACTTCCTGAGATATACGCATGATAAAACCGTTGAGGTTTGCGGTATCACCGTTGATACGGGAAATAACGGAACCGGTAGATGTTTTATCATAATATTTGATGGGGAGATACTGAGACTTTGTATAAAGCTCGGTTTTAAGAGTGTTTGTAATACGTTCGGACGCAATTCTGAGAATATAGCCTCTGAATGCACCGACGATATTCTGGAAAGTGTTGATAATGAACAGGAAAAGAACGATAGAGAACAGTTCGCTTATTCTGCTGTCCATTTCGGGAGTGCCCTCGACAAGATCGGAGACGTTAACAAGAGTTTCGTCAACGAGCTGTGCTGTGAGCAGCGGAGGAACAAGGTTTGTTATTGTTGTAATAACAGCCATTATAAGAGCAACGATAAGCAAAAGAATATGGGGCTTGACATAAACAAGAATTCTGCCGAGGATCTTTTTCTTATCTGCGCATTTGATACACGGAGCGTTTTTATAAGGAAGTCTGGCACCGCATTTCGGGCAGTAGAGCTGACGTTTTTCGTAAGCTTCGCATACGGTCTCAATAAGGTACTGTTTATCCTTACCTTCATTAAGATCGTTTATGTACTGCGCGATGTTATCAAAGTTTTCCGTAACGGAATAGGAGCATTTGTTAAGCTCGATGAGCTTGCCGCCGATTCTTATGCGGAAAAGAGCATTACCGTACATTCTTTTAACTTCTGCTTTTTCGATATCGCTTATCTTAAAAGTAAGAAGCTTTTCATCACGGATCTCGTCGTAAGATATGAGTTTTTCACTCGTAACAGCGGCGAAACTTTCACCGTAACGGCTTCCGAGCACAACGTCGGAAATAACATAAAAGTAAACTGTCTCACCGTCGGACATTACCGACTTCACGAGATCGTTGAACTTTGCGGGAACCTCCTTATTTTTGCAGGGAAGTTTCTGCATAAGCTCATCAAATGTCATCTTTTTTGTTTCTTCAGCCATAATGAACACCTCAAGGCTTCCGTAATTTTTAAATTTGTAATTAACGTGAATTATATCACGATTTTTTCAACATTTCAATAACTTACATGAAAATTAAAACTTTTTTCCGAAGATTTCAATTTACCGTCAAAATACAAAACCAACTTTATTCAATTTAACTAAAAACAAACTATGCCTTACGGGAATTGCCGTCTGTTTTCGGTTTTCTGACGTTTGTAATGATAAGAACGGTAAGAACGATCAGGAATATGATAGTTGAGAGTGCATTGATCTCGGGAGTGATACCGCGCTTGGTCATTGAGTAGATCTCAAGAGAAAGCGTTGATACAACGGCACCGCTTGTGAAAAGGCTTATTACAAAGTCGTCCATAGACATTGTAAGAGAAAGAAGGAAACCGGAAACAATGCCGGGCATTATCTGCGGAATAACAACGTTCAAAAGCGCCTTCATAGGGGTAGCACCGAGGTCGAGAGCAGCCTCGTAGATATTGTTGTCCATCTGCTTGAGCTTTGGCATAACAGAAAGGATAACATAGGGAATGTTAAACGAAATATGAGCAAGAATAAGCGAAACGTATCCGAGAGGAATACCTATTATGTTATACAACAAAAGCAGGGATACGCCGGTGATAATATCAGCATTGAGTATGGGCAGATTTGTTATGTTAAGAATAATCGTCTTCGGAATCTTTTTCATATAGAAGATACCGATAGATGCAAAAGTGCCGAAAACAGTGGATATTATTGCAGAGGAGAACGCAACGATGACTGTTGTTATAACAGATCTGATTATACGCTCATCTGCGAACAGCTCTTTGTACCATTTGAGAGAAAAGCCCTCCCATACACCGGTCGAACGTCCCTCATTAAATGAAAAAATGATAAGAACGGCGATAGGCAGGTATGTAAATACAAAAATAGCCGCTAAAAAGAAAATACGTGAGACCTTTGTTCTCTGTTTATCGGGATTACCGAAAACAAGAGCAAGAGCGACGAGAACGGGAACAGCAATAACCGCAAGGTAAATAAGATCCGTCATATCAGCCCACCTCCGAGATTTTCTCCGTCCTTATCCTTTCCGGAAAGGAAGAACATGGAAGCAAGCATAAGAACCATAATTATAACCGACATTGCGGAGCCGAACCACATATCATTATTGAATACTCTCTCGATCTCTTCACCTATCGTTGCACTCTGAGTGCCGCCCATTATCTTGGAGATCGCAAATGCGGTAATAGACGGAACGAATGTCATCGTAACACCGCTTGCAATACCGGGAAGAGAAAGAGGCATAATAACAGTGAAGAGTGTCTGATAATAGTTTGCACCAAGGTCGTGAGATGCTTCTAACACTGTGCGGTCAAGCTTGATGAGAGTGTTGTAGATCGGCATGATCATAAACGGCAGAAAGTCGTAGACCATAACAAGGATTACAGCGCCCTGTGTATACATAAGATTCTGTGCGGGAAGACCGACAGTTTCAAGAATGGTATTTATAATACCTGTTTTTTCTATGAGTGTTCGCCATGCATATGTTCTGAGCAGGAAGTTCATCCACATCGGAAGCAAGAACATTACAGAGACGAAATTTCTCCATCGCTCTTTCATTTTAGACAGAACATAAGCC
>CAJGDF010000060.1 GCA_904502105.1 uncultured Clostridia bacterium | reverse complement strand
GTTAAAGGTATTATATTTTGAACATCTGACTAAATACCCTCCGACTGAAGAACAGGACATGTCTTTGTGGAAAAAGATGCTTGATAAATTTGAAAAAGATGAGAATATGTACTTACTTGTGCTTGAAGAAGATAATCAAGTGGTCTCATCTGTTCAAATGGCTATTATCGAAAGCCTTACCCATAACGTCAGACCTTTCGCTGTCATTGAAAATGTAGTAACTCACGCTGATTATCGTAATAAAGGATATGCTTCTCGTTTGCTTGAGCGTGCAACGGAAATTGCCAAGGAAAAGAATTGCTACAAACTGTTCCTTGAAACAGGTTCAAATAAAGAAAGTACACTGAATTTTTATCGTAAAAACGGTTTTGAGATCGATAAAAAGCATTCCTGCTTGAAATGGCTTTAAAAATGCTTCATAATTCAAACATAGTATTTGTGCAGACATTGTCTGCACAAATTTTATATATGAATAAAATACAATAATGGGATTGTATTGACAAAAAGTCCATTTTATGGTAATATCCTTCATGTAGGGTCAGGGTTGTATTAAATTGAAATTTGTACAATTAACAGAGCTGTTTGAAAAACTTTAATAAACTCAAGTCGATTCTTTAAATTACAGAAGACACGGAAGGGAACAAAATTATGAATTACAAAAACGATTTAATAACAAACATTCTTCCTTTTTGGCTTAATACTGCCATCGATGAGGAGAATGGCGGAATTTTTACCTGCGTTGACAAGAAAGGCAACATTTACAGCCGAGATAAGAGCGTATGGTTTCAGGGACGTTCTCTTTGGACCTTTGCAAAAGCGTACAATGTAATTGACAGGAACCCGAAATATCTCGAAGCGGCAAAGAAGATCTATTCTTTTCTCGATACCTGTACCGATACCGACGGCAGAATGTTTTTTACAGTAACAGAAGATGGCAATGAGCTGCAGAAGCGCCGTTATTATTTTTCCGAAACATTTGCCGCGATCGGATGCGCCGAGCTTTATAAGGCAACAGGTGACGAAAAAGTAAGAGCCGATGCCGAAAAATATTTTAATGTTGCGTACGAATGCTTTACAGGCGTACGTAAAAATGCGCCTAAGGTAAACCCCGACAACCGCGCTATGAAAGCACTTTCTCCCGTTATGATAATGCTTTCAACGGCTCAGATCATGCGTTCGATGAACGATGTAAATAAAGAAAAATACAATGATATTTGCAAAGAGTGCCTCGATGAAATTCTTCACGGCGGTTTTCTTACAGAGAAGGCACTTCTCGAAAGTGTCAATATTGACGGTACGTTCTCCGATACCATGAGCGGCAGAACAGTAAATCCGGGTCATTCCATGGAAGCTGCATGGTTTGTTATGCTTGAAGGTATGATTACCGGTAATCAGGAAGCTATTGATGCAGGTAAACGTATTATCGATATCACTCTTCCTCTCGGTTGGGATGAGAAAAACGGGGGCCTTATCTCGTTTGCCGACGTATGCGGCAATCCGCCCGTTCAGCTTGAATGGGATATGAAGCTGTGGTGGCCGCAGTGTGAAACAATGATCGCGATGCGTATGGCATATCAGCTGTTCGGCGAAGAAAAATATAACGACTGGTACAAGCGTTTTGAAACATACTGCGAACAGTATTTTGTTGACCATATCGACGGCGAATGGTACGGTTATCTGCATTACGATAATACTGTTTCAACAACCCTCAAGGGTAATATTTTCAAGGGTCCGTTCCATATTCCGCGCCTCTATATGATGATGGCTGTTATGGACTCCGACGGAAGTATAATGAGATATGCTGAATGATGTTCGGTTGAAAATTTACTTGTTGAATAATGAAAATTAAATCGAAAAACCCTGATTAATAAATATATTTTTTGCCACTATATTGCAATTTATTGGGAATTATGATATAATGTTTCAAATAAGTTTATAGGAGACAAAGCAAATGATTGAAATTATCTCCCTGATCAATGAAAAAGTTAACAATTTTGTCTGGGGTGTCCCGGCAATGGTTCTGATTTTGGGTGTTGGCTTGTGGCTCAGCTGCCGCAGTAAATTTATCCAGGTCAGAAAATTCGGTACGGCTATGCGCAGTACAGCAGGTCGTATTTTCAGCAAAGCAGATGCACAGCAGGGCGCTGTAACACCGTTTCAAGCTGTATGTACCGCGCTTGCCGCAACTGTAGGTACAGGTAATATTGCGGGTGTTGCAGGTGCTATCGCATTGGGCGGCCCCGGTGCAGTATTCTGGATGTGGGTAAGTGCATTGCTCGGTATGTGTACAAAATTCGCAGAGGTTACTCTTGCGGTTCATTTCCGTGAACGCAATGCTCATGGAGACTGGGTAGGCGGTCCGATGTACTATATCAAAAACGGGCTTAGCTCAAAGTGGCATTTTCTTGGCTATGTATATGCCGCGCTTGGTGTTCTTACCGTGTTCGGAACAGGTAATGCAACACAGGTAAATACCATAACCGCTTCCATCAACACTGCATTGCAGAGCTTCGGGCTTCTTTCCGATAATTCTGTGTTCGGAATTAATCTTGTTGTCGGTATTCTTATCGCAATTATGGTTGCCATGGTTCTTTTGGGCGGTGTTAAACGTATAGGACGTTTTACAGAGAAATTGGTTCCGTTTATGGCGGTTCTCTATGTTATTCTCGGTCTCGGTGTTATTGTTCTTAACATTAAGAGCGTTCCCGCGGTTTTCCAGAGCATCTTTGTCGGTGCTTTTACACCCGAGGGCTTTACAGGAGGCGTTGTCGGCAGTATGTTTATCAGTATGCGCCGCGGTGTATCCAGAGGTATCTTTTCCAACGAAGCAGGTCTCGGTACCGGTTCAATTGCGCATGCGGCATCTGATATAAAGAATCCCGTTAAACAGGGCTATTTCGGTATTTTTGAAGTATTTTGCGATACCATTGTGATCTGCACTCTTACAGCTCTTACTATTCTTCTCGGCGCTCCTGTTATCAATTACGGTATTGCTGCAGGTGCTGAATTAACTATCAGCGGTTTTGTAAATACATACGGTAACTGGGTGTCTGTATTTACGGCGGTGGCTTTGTGCTGCTTTGCATTCTCAACTATAATCGGTTGGGGTCTTTACGGTGTACGCTGTCTTGAATTTGTTGTAGGCAGTAAAGCTAATATCGTATTTATGATCGTTTATTCTCTGGTAGCCATTCCCGGCGCGATCCTGAATCTTGATCTTCTTTGGAGTATTGCCGAGACATTTAACGGGATGATGGCTATTCCTAACCTTATTGCGCTGTTCCTTCTCAGCGGTACATTGATTAAAATCATCCGTGAGTATACAAATAAAGAAGACTGATCTTTCTTTGTTTGATCGTAAACGAATATACAAAATAAAATGCTCTGCTTTTTACGGCAGAGCATTTGTTTTTATGTTTTTATTTGATCGGGATCCATACGAGCATATCGGTCTCGCCTCTGTTTTCCATACCGTAGTAGGGAATGAACTTGATCTTTCTTGCTTCGTATTTAACGGCGTTTACATTTGAATAAAGCTGTCCGTTATGAACTTTTGCATAACCGTCAACTGTAATTGTCGGCAAGCTGAAATAGTTGTCGGGCTGAACGTCAAATACTGTGTCTGTGTTAACGGAGAGACCAAAGATATCGCAATCATTGTCAACCTTTTCAACGCAGTAAACAACGGGACCGAGCATGAGAGCGGTTTTGCCTGCATTTTCATGAACACCGGGTGCCGAAACAACAAATCTCGGAGCCATGTTAAAATCAAGATCGATAACCTCTGCTGCATCAAAATAAGCATAGCCGTCCTTGATGATGTAAGAAGCGGATGCATCAAATTTTTCGCACCAACCGGGAACACGTACGGCAATCTTTTTATAATCGCCTTTAACTGTAAGCTTAACCTTGCCGCAAGAGGGGTAGTATGTGTTCTGACGGATCTTTTTGCCTTCAAACTCTGTGGAACTGTTTATATAGTGATGAACATAAAGAGTATCTTCGTCTTCAGTGTAAAGGAAATCACCGATAGAGTTGATATAACGCAGAATATTCGGGGGGCAGCAGGAGCAGCCGAATATCTTAACTCTCTGTGTGATCGGATAACGCTCTTTCTGCTTGGTTGCAGGATTTTTATCGTGGTCTGCAAGGTCAATGGTGAGCGGATTTTCGTAGAAGAATTCATCGCCTTTTATCGAAACGCCCGAAATACTGCCGTTGTACATTGCCTGTTCCGCAATATCACCGTAAAGACCGATGGGCTTGATCTTTGACATTCTCTGGCAGAAAAGCGAAAGAGCGAGTGTAGCGCATGTTTCTGTGTATGCAGGTTCGTTTTTAAGGTCGTAGTCAACAGTGAATGCTTCACCGATACAGGAAGAACCGATACCGCCTGTGATATACATACGTTTTTCCGCAACGTTATGAAGAATAGTGTCGCAAGCCTTGAAAAGAGATTCATCGCCGCATTCAAGAGCAAGGTCGGCCATTGCCATGTAAAGATACATAGCGCGGACAGAGTGACCTTCTGCTGTTGTCTGTTCACGTACGGGGAGATGATCCTGCGCATAACGGTTTGTCATCCAGTCGCGAAGACCTGCAATGTCAAGCTCGTTGTTTCCTCTGTTGTCGATAAAGAATTTAGAGAGGTCAAGATATTTCTGTTTACCTGTTAAACGGTAGAGCTTAACAAGCGCAAGCTCGATTTCTTCATGACCCGGAGTCATAAATTTAGCGGTTTTTTCTTCAACGAAGACTTTTATTACGTAATCTACGTATCTTTCAACAAGACCGAGAAGCTTATCTTTGCCTGTTGCATGGTAATATGCAACTGCGGCTTCTATAAGATGACCGAGACAGTAAAGCTCATGGCAGTCTCTTGTTGTAAATTTGTTCTCTGTATCGTAAACGTTGAAATATGCATTGTAATAACCGCTTTCAAGCTGACTGTTGCACATGAGATCAACAAGCTCGTCAATTTTGTCTTCAAAACGCTTATTTTTTTCATATTCAAGGGTATAAGCAGCGCCTTCTATCCATTTTGCAGCATCGGAGTCCCAGAAAATATGGGGTCTCCAGCCTTCTCTTTCGTACTGTTCCTTGTCGCATTTCATTGCTTCAAAGCGTTTGGTTTCTTTGAATCTGTCGTAAACAGCATCAACGGTAACTTCTCTCGAAACTCTCTGTTTATCGCCCCAGAAGCAACCTTCGATTCTTGTGTTGTAAAAAGGTATCTGTTTCATATTTGTCTCCTATTCTCTTGCAAGTTTGTATATTAAGTCAAAAGCAAATTTCAAATCTTCCATAGTACAGTGATTCTGAACGAAATGTGTCGTGCAGCATACCCAACGCTTGCCCTTTAACAGCCCGAATACCCTGCGGATCTCTGCATCAAGCTGATCCTGCGGTAAAATTCCGAGTACGGTCTGGATACAGATGCCGCCGAGAATCGCAAATTTATCCTGATATTTTTCAAAATAAACATCGTAACTCATATTTGCACTTTCCTGCCAGGGGTGGATAAGGTCAAAACCTATCTTTTCGATGCCGTCAAGAACCTTGTTTACACATCCGTCGGAGTGAAGACTTGCCAGCACACCCTTGCTGTGAACGTGATCTACGATTTTTTTCATGTTTGGATAAATTATTTTCCACCAGAGATCAGGGCTGAACATAAGATCTGCCTGTGCGCCCCAGTCGTCTGAAATATGTATCATATCAGCGCCTGCTTCTATGCATTTATCCGCAAAACCGATCGTCCATTCTGCTTGACGGGCATAGAGTTGGCCGAGTTCTTCGGGGTACATCGCAAGGTAAAGCAGATGATTTTCTATTCCGAACATACCGTTGAACTGTTCAAAAAATCCCGGTGTCTGAACGTAACAAAAACGCTCACGTTCTTTATGGAAATTTATAGCATCTCGTAAACTGTTGTAGTCTGACGGGTTTGTCGGATCGGTAAAAAAGTCAATATCAACAAGAAGATCGGGGGTAAGCTCTTCATTCTCGGTTCTGAGTTTGTCGAGAATATCGCCTTTCCAGGCTCCCGGACCTCCGAAAATGTGGGCTGCATCAAATTCATATTTATCTTCAAACGCGGCAACAGAGCCGTATTCGGCTGTTATTTCGTTTGTAAGATTTGCAGAAACCCAACCGTATATCGGTTGCCTGTCTACCGGCTTTCCCAGAATGGCATTTTTTACACGTTCAGTACTGTTCATGATTTAATCTCCATTTTATTGGAATTATTTTGCGTATGATTTTGCGAGTTTAACAAAATCTTCGGCTTCCTGTTTGTCCTTTACTCCGCCAACACATATCTGAAGACCGATGGGGGAAAGGTTTTTCATAAGGAACTCGACCTCGTCACGGTCAGGAAGAAGAACAAGACCTTTTCCTGCCTTCTGTATCTTTTGAAGTGCCGCAATGTTATCCGATGTTCTCGGCTGACCCGCAACTCTCGTCCACTGAATATTATCGATATTTTTAACGGACAGTATCATATCGAGATGGCGGAGCTGTTCGATACCGTCAAGATGATATGTACAGTAATCAAATGCGGAGGATGTTTCTTCGAGCTCGGGCAACACAAATTCTTCAAACATTTCGGGGGATATCATACATGAGTAGTCGCACTGAAGCTGAAGATGTCTTCCGGGAGCCCAAAGCTGCATCCATGAGTGAGTTGATCCGCCGAGATTGTTTTCTTTTATTATTTCAAAAATCTCTGCCTGCGTTTCTTTCCATGCCGCAGTTATTCTGTCTCTTGCTTCGTGAACAAAATCGGGGTTTTCGATCATGTCAAGCAGAAGATTTTCTGTCCCGCGAAGATGCGCAAGACCGTCGATGATGCCGCAGTTATCGTTCATTGCAACGAAATAATTATCTTTTGCAAGGTCAACAAGACCCTGAGTTATCTTTCTGTGCGGCTCAAATTTTGATTTGTCAAATTGAATAAGATTAATGTCCGGTTCATCTATTATCGGCTCAAACCAGATCGTTCCCGGAGTGTAGTTCGGTATACTGCCGAAATACTGACATTGACCTGCAACACCGAAATCCATAATTTTAGAAGGAATACACTCATAAAGAAATTCAGAGCCTTCGCATCCGTTCATTGTGAATTCATGCATACATTGTACGTTGGTATACCAGTCTTCAGGAGTTGTATATTCTCTGTTTGGATAAGGAATTGTGCCGTTTGTTCTTTTTGTTGTCATAGCAAGGCAGCATCTGTCCGTAGAACTTTTTTCCCAGTATGCCTCGTAATGT
This sequence comes from uncultured Clostridia bacterium, assembly GCA_904502105.1. Classification (GTDB taxonomy): domain Bacteria; phylum Bacillota; class Clostridia; order Oscillospirales; family UBA644; genus HGM12619. The sequence goes on along the minus strand of CAJGDF010000060.1, from coordinate 1,781 downwards.
TTTTTTGCTTCTTCCCAGTCTTCTTTATATTTAATCATAATATCACCTGTTAAATCTGATTTATAAAATAATTATATCATATTTAAACTCAAATTGCAATAGTAAAGTGATAAAAAAGGCGACCGCCGAAGCGGTCGCATATCTGTTTAACCGTAAAGATTACTGCAGTATTATTTTAAACTGATTTGCGGCACCCTTAACCAAATGTATCTTTGTCTGTGCCGTTTTGCCGTTTGATGTTGCTTTTACTTCGTAAACGCCATGGAAGCCTCTCATGTTAACCTTGCTTTCGTTTCCGCTGTCCAAAGAGAGATTTGTTTTCCATGTTTCGTGGATAAGCTTTTTCAACACTTTGTATGCCGGCTTGGGAGACATATCAAAATTGAGAAGTCCGCCGCGATATCTGTTTTCAGCAACGTCCATATCTCCGGGTTTTGCACCGTGTGCATAACCGTCAGCAAAGTTCCAATAAATAATTGCACTCATTGCAGGGTGGCTGAACCAGAGCTTGTATAAGTTTTCGATAAGTTCTGCCTGACGCTCTGCTCCGTCCGGATCCTGTGTGCGAAGAGGAATGGTTACTTCGGATATCTGTATGGATTTGCCGAGTTTTGCATACTGATCCAAAACCTGATAAATACTGATAGGATCAAACAGTTTTGCCGAAGGATTTCCACCTGCCTGGAACTGCATACCGATAGTATCGATCGGTGCACCCTTGGAAAGCGCACGTTCAATGAGCATATAGTAAGCGCTGCGGTTGTACTTGAAGCCATCGCCCCAGATCCTTGCGGGAGCTTCATTGAGAATCAGTTCATTGCAGGGGAAATATTTTCTTGCATGTTCAAAACTCCATTCCACATAATCAGGCTCATGGAAAAAGAGAGTGTTCAGCCCGCTTGTCATATCCCAGTTTTCTACCCAAAGGGTCTCGTTTGTTACTTCAATCGCAGGTATTCTGTCTGCATATCGTTCACCAAGCTCTGCCATATGTTTTTCCAAACATCTTTTGGTTCCCTGAACATCCTGCGGTACCCAAAGAGGTGTCCACATACCGTAGTTGAGACAGTGCATTTTAGGTTCAATTCCGTTTGCTTCACAAAATTCAACACACAGGTCTGTAGCGGGTCTGCGGTAAAGCTTCGGAGAATCTTTTGCATATCGGGGCTGCCCCTGTATAGGCTCAAGATCTGACCAGAAGAACGGTAACGTTGCCTGGTTGAACAGTTCTGCAAATGCTTTTTTATACTGATCGTTTTTTTCTTCGGTTTCAAGCTCGTCCAGCATGAAAATGTTTGCACCAAATTTGAAATCATGCTTTTCCTGATGTATTTCAGCATGTACATCGGTTAAAGGATTTCCTTCACTGTCAAAAAATGAAATGGAAGCGTTTCCTTTTCTATTTGTTTCAATGCCGACACGTACCTGTTCATCCATGAACGCTTGATTTTCATCAAAAAATTTGAGCAGTTCTCTACTGTTGTTTTCCATTGCTTTTTCCTGTCAATATAATTATTATTTAAGTTCAATAACATTAACGGAGTGGGGGGCAAGCGTTATTTTTCCGTTGAAGGGAACCCATTCGGAAACGGTGATACCAACATCCGTTTTGTCAATATCATTATAGGAGTCTGCGGACGGACCGTTTACGGTATGTACTCTCATCATAGTAATATTTGCATCGAGAGATTCAAAATTAACAGTCTGCTCGTTTTCAGCATCTTTGTTTACAGCCGCGACAGCATATTCGCCGTTGTCATAAGTAACAGCGATATCAACAG
>CAJGDF010000059.1 GCA_904502105.1 uncultured Clostridia bacterium | reverse complement strand
TTCTTGCTAAAGAATACGAAATCAAAAATATAAGAATAGCAATGTCGGGAATTCTTTCCGGACAGAGCAGTGATGTAATAAAAGAAAGGCTGAGGCTCGGTTATGAATAAAATAGCTTGCGTCGGCGACAGAGACAGTGTTCGCGGATTCATGGCAATAGGCTTTGAGGTCCGAACAGCGGATACTGCTGCAGAGGCGGAGAAGATCGTTAAACAGCTCGCTGCCCCCGACAGCGGATATCCGATAATCTTTGTTACCGAAGAATATTACAACGCAATGCCACAGCTTATTTCGGCTTTTGAAGAAAAAGCCGTTCCTGCGATAATTTCGATACCGGGTAAAAACGGCTCGATGGGTACAGGCTTCGCGGCCATAAAGGCACTTACAGAAAAAGCTATCGGCGCTGATATTGCACTCAATACGTAATTGTCGCAACGTGTTTTTACGTTAAATTCAGAGCTTGATGTTCCTGAATTTATTTTATGCCGCATTAACACGGCAGAATGGAGAAAAAAATGGCAGCAAATAAAGCAGAAGGTAAAATAATTAAGGTCGCAGGCCCGCTTGTGGTTGCCGAAGGTATGGGCGGCGCGAACATGTTTGACGTTGTTCGTGTCGGAAAATCCCGTCTTATCGGTGAAATAATCGAAATGCGCGGCGATAAGGCGTCTATTCAGGTATATGAAGAGACTGCCGGTATCGGCCCCGGTGATATTGTTGTTTCCGATGATATGCAGCTTTCGGTTGAGCTTGGCCCCGGTCTTATCAAAAATATATACGACGGTATTCAGCGTCCTCTCGAGGCTATCCGTGAACAGTGCGGTGCTCTTATCGAAAGAGGCGTAGATATACCTGCACTCAACAGAGAAATTTATTGGGATTTTGAATCCTGTGTTAAAATAGGCGAAACAGTAAAACCCGGTGATATTATCGGTACTGTTCAGGAAACTCCCGCATTTACTCATAAAATCATGGTTCCCCCCGATATTGAGGGCGAGATCATATATATTAAATCGGGTTCTTACACAGTAAATCAGCTCGTTGCAAAGGTCAAAAGGCCGAGCGGCGAATCTGTAGAGATCAAGCTTATGCAGCGTTGGCCCGTAAGAAAAGCCCGTCCGTATAAAACAAAAATGGCTCCGTCTGTTCCCTTCAGCACAGGTCAGAGAACTATCGACACTTTGTTCCCGCTTGCAAAAGGCGGCACTGCATGCGTTCCCGGTCCGTTCGGAAGCGGCAAAACAGTCGTTCAGCATCAGCTTGCAAAATGGTCCGACGTTGATATCGTTGTTTACATCGGATGCGGCGAACGCGGAAATGAAATGACAGACGTTCTTCGCGAATTTCCCGAGATCGTTGACCCGAGAACAGGTCAAAGCCTTATGAACAGAACCGTTCTTATCGCAAATACCTCAGATATGCCTGTTGCGGCTCGTGAAGCATCTATTTATACCGGTATAACCATTGCAGAATATTTCCGTGATATGGGTTATGACGTTGCGATCATGGCTGACTCAACTTCACGTTGGGCAGAGGCGCTCCGTGAAATGTCCGGCCGTCTTGAAGAAATGCCGGGCGAAGAAGGTTATCCCGCTTATTTAACATCCCGTCTTGCACAGTTTTATGAACGTGCCGGTTATGTTGAATGTCTCGGTACAGACGGCAGAACAGGCAGTCTTACCGCTATCGGAGCCGTTTCTCCCGCAGGCGGTGACCTTTCCGACCCCGTTGCTCAGGCAACGATGCGTATTGTTAAAGTATTCTGGGGCCTTGATTCTTCTCTTGCATACAGACGTCATTTCCCTGCAATAAACTGGCTTAACTCCTATTCACTTTATTACGATAAGATTTCCGACTATATTTCTCAACATACTGCTCACGATTGGAAGGCTAATGCGTCTAAAGCACTTAAACTTCTTCAGGTTGAAAGTGAGCTTGATGAAATCGTTAAGATTGTCGGTATAGATGCTCTTTCGGCTGAAGACCGTCTTACAATGGAAACGGCTCGTTCTATCCGTGAGGACTATCTGCAGCAGGATGCCATGAGCGATGATGACTCATATGCTTCTCTCAAAAAACAGAATGCTATCCTTACTCTTGTAATGGATTATTATAAGAAAACTTCCGATGCGCTCGCAGCGGGAGCAGACCTTGAAAAGCTTATATCTATGCCTGTTCGAGACAGAATAGCTCATCTTAAAGATGTCCCCGAAAAAGGCGTTGAAGCGGCTTTTGACGAAATAACCAGACAGCTTGAATCCGAAACGGAAAATATTCTCAAAATGAGGGAGGCCGACGATAATGTTTAAAGAATATAAATCGATCCAGGAAGTTGCCGGACCCCTTATGGTCGTTAAAAACGTATCAGGTGTAACATACGGCGAACTCGGCGAGATCCGCACCCAGACAGGTGAGATCCGTCGCTGTAAGGTTCTTGAGGTTAACGGCACAGATGCGGTCGTTCAGCTTTTTGATTCCTCCGCAGGTATGAACCTTGCGGAAAGCTCTGTTCGTTTCCTCGGTACAGGTATCGAATTTGGGGTATCTCCCGATATTCTCGGTAGAATTTTTGACGGTCTCGGCAGACCTATCGATAATGCCGTTCCCGTTATTGCCGAAAAGATGATGGATATTAACGGTGTTCCGATGAATCCCGCATCAAGAAACTATCCTTCTGAATTTATTCAGACAGGTGTTTCTGCTATTGACGGTCTTAATACGCTCGTTCGCGGTCAGAAGCTCCCGATCTTCTCAGGCTCAGGTCTTCCCCATGCAAACCTTGCGGCGCAGATCGCCCGTCAGGCTAAAGTTCTCGGCGCCGACTCTAAATTTGCGGTTGTATTTGCCGCTGTGGGTATAACGTTCGAAGAAGCCGATTTCTTTATTTCCGACTTCAAACGTACAGGTGCTATTGACAGAACCGTTCTCTTTATAAACCTTTCTTCCGACTCTTCCATTTCACGAATTTCAACCCCCCGTGTTGCTCTTACCGCTGCGGAATATCTTGCGTTTGACCTCGGTATGCATGTTCTTGTTATTATGACAGACATTACAAACTACGCTGAGGCTGTCCGTGAAGTTTCTGCCGCAAGAAAAGAAGTTCCCGGCAGACGCGGATATCCCGGCTATATGTACACTGACCTTGCAACAATGTATGAGCGCGCAGGCCGAAGAGTTGACAGTGAAGGCTCTATAACAATGATCCCCATTCTTACGATGCCCGAAGATGATAAAACGCATCCTATCCCCGACCTTACGGGTTATATTACAGAAGGGCAGATCATTCTTTCCCGTGAACTTTACAAAAAGGGTGTAACTCCTCCGATCGACGTTTTGCCGTCCCTTTCCCGTCTTAAAGATAAGGGTATCGGTAACGGTAAAACAAGAGAAGACCATGCAAACACAATGAATCAGCTTTTTGCGTGCTATGCGAGAGGTAAGGAAGCAAAAGAGCTTATGATAATCCTCGGTGAAGCGGCACTTACTCCTATCGACAGGATTTATGCTAAATTTGCCGATGAATTTGAAGAAAAATACGTAAATCAGGGTTATACAACGAACCGAACCATTGAAGAAACGCTTGATCTCGGTTGGGAACTTCTCTCTATGTTCCCGCGTTCCGAGCTCAAGAGAATTAAACAGCCCATTTACGATAAATACTCAAAGAGAAAAGACTGATCTTGCTTTTATTTCTTAATTGGAGATTGAAATGGCAACGATAATGAAAGTTAATCCGACCAGAATGGAGCTTTCCAAGTTAAAAAAACGACTTGCAACAGCCCGTCGAGGTCATAAACTTCTTAAAGACAAGCGTGATGAAATGGTCAAACAGTTTCTTGAGCTTGTCAGAAAAAACAGAGAATTGCGTGCTGTCGTTGAAGCAAATCTCAAGGATGTTCAGACATCGTTTTCGGTTGCATCCGCAACTATGTCACCGCAGGCTGTCGAAGAAGCACTTATTTGTCCAAAACAGTCTATTGAGCTTGAAACTTCAACGAGAAATATCATGAGTGTTAATGTTCCTAAATTCGATTATTCGATGACAGGTAAGGATTCTGATATTTACGCATACGGCTTCGTAACAACCACCGCAGAGCTTGACGTTGCGGTAAGTGCATTGTCAAACATCGTTTCTCAGCTTGTTGAACTTGCTGAAACTGAAAAAAGCGTTCAGCTTCTTGCTTCGGAGATCGAAAAAACGAGAAGAAGAGTAAATGCTCTTGAACACGTTATGATCCCGAATCTTGAGGTAACGATCAAGAGTATCGTTATGAAGCTTGATGAAAATGAGCGCGGAAATATTACCCGCCTTATGAAGGTAAAAGATATGATGCTTGCAGAAGCAAGACAGGGTGAACGTGTATGACAAGGCTTATAACTTTACAAACGACAGACCCCTGCTTTAATCTTGCTGCGGAAGAGTTTATCTTTTCACGAACAAAAGACGATACCGTAATTCTTTGGCAAAACAAAAATGCTGTGATAATCGGCAGAAACCAAAATACATTAACTGAAATCAATCAGGACTCGGTAGAGAAATACGGTGTTTCCGTCGTCAGAAGAATAACGGGCGGCGGAGCCGTTTTTCATGATCTGGGCAATATAAATTATTCTGTTATAACATCTCAGGGCGAAGAAAATACTCTGGATTTTAAGAGATTTGCGTCACCGATAATCGATCTTCTTTCATCTCTCGGCGTTAAAGCCGAATTTTCGGGCAGAAACGATCTTCTTATTGACGGGATGAAGTTTTCGGGTACTGCACAGCACATATCCGACGGCAGAGTTCTTCATCACGGAACGCTTCTTTTTTCATCCGATCTTGAAAGGGTAGGGGAAGTGCTGACTGTAAATCCTGAGAAGATAAAGTCCAAAGCCATACAGTCTGTTCGTTCACGAGTAACGAACATAAAAGAACATCTTCCCGAAAATGCAGATCTTACCGCTTCGGAGTTTATTGAGCTGATCGCAAAATATTTTGCGGACAATATGGAATGTGAAGTTTCATGTCTCTCCGATAGTGAAATAACCGAAATCGAAAAATTGGCGGACAGTAAATACCGTACATGGCAATGGAATTACGGAAACTCTCCGAAATATTCTTTTTCGAGATCTGCATATCTTTCGTGCGGAACTGTTGATATCGAACTTGAGATCGTAGACGGAAAGATAGAAAAAGCCGCGGTTTACGGGGACTTTTTCTCTGTAAGACCCAAAGAAGAATTTGTTTCGTATCTGATTGGTGTTGAACATCGCAATGAAACACTTTCTTTGTTGTTTGAAAAAATAAATATTAAAGAATATTTTGTCGGTGTTGAACCCGATGAACTCATAAAATGTTTTTTTTAGGAGATATAATCATGGACAGAAAAATGCTTGAACAGCAACTTAATTCCGCAGACCGTGCGGAACGCCTTGAAGCGGCAAAGGCTCTCGGCGAAATGATAAAAAAAGGTGAGATCGTTCCCGAAAAAGGTCAGGATGACGTAAACAATCATATTCATACAACATATTCATTCTCTCCCTATTCTCCGTCAGCTGCCGCTTATTTCGGATATATGGCAGGTCTTTCCACTGTTGGTATTATGGACCACGACAGTGTTGGCGGATGCGCCGAATTTGTTGAAGCTACCGAATATCTCGGCGTTGCTTCCACTTGCGGTGCTGAATGCCGTGTAAGTGTAAAGGACTCTCCCTTCCTTGGTAAGAAAATAATAACCCCGACCAGCTTTCGGTTATTTACTGCTCTCTTCACGGTATCCCACACACTCAGTTTGAAACCGTAAGAGAATATTTCAAGCCCATTACCGCGGCAAGAAATGAACGTAATAAAAAAATGATCGCTAACCTTAACGGAATTCTTAATCCTTACGGAATCAATGTTGATTTTGATAAAGATGTTGTTCCTCTTTCCGTTCTTCATGACGGCGGCAGTATTACAGAACGTCATCTTCTTTGTGCTGTAAGCAATAAGATCATTGAAAAATTCGGCAAGGGTCAGGCAGTTGTTGATTTCCTCAGAAACGATCTTAAATACAGCGTTTCCGCAAAGATTGAAGGCTTCCTTTGCGATCCCGAAAACAAATGCTACGAGTATGACCTTCTCGGCGTTCTCAAGAGTGACGTTACACGTTTTTATGTTGAAGCAAACGATGAAGAATGTCCCGATGTTTCCAAAATCGTTGAACTTGCAAATAAAACAGGCGCTATTATGGCTTACCCCTACCTCGGCGACGTAACAAACAGCGTAACCGGTGATAAACGTGCTCAGAAATTCGAGGATGATTTCCTTGAAGATCTTGTTAAATGGCTCAAGAAAACAGGCTTCAATGCCATTACATATATGCCCTCCAGAAACACTATCGAGCAGCTTCGCCGTCTCCGCGAGCTTTGCGATAAGTACGGTTTCTTCCAGATCAGCGGCGAAGATATCAACACTCCCCGCCAGAGCTTTATCTGCATGGCTCAGAGAGATCCCGAATTTGCAAATCTTCAGGATGCCGCATGGGCTCTTATCGGTCATGAAAAGGCTGCAACCGAAGATCTCGGAAAGAGCTTTGTTTCCGAAAAAACTGAGCTTTGCTATCCGTATCTTAATGACAGAATAGAATATTATGCGTCTATAGGTAAAAATGCTTAATTAAGTTTAGAAGAAGGTAATTTATATGAAATTTGCGGATATACATGTCAGAGACCCGTTTATTCTTGTTGAAGACGGAAAATATTATCTTTACGGAACAAGAGGAAAGGGTGCTTGGGGCACAATTTACGGGGTTGACGTATTTGTCAGCGACGATCTTGAAAACTGGTCCGAGGCTCATGAAGTTTTTGCTGTTCCCGAAGACGATAATTGGACAGCACATATGTGGGCTCCCGAGGTTCATAAATACAACGGAAATTACTATATGTTCGTAACGTTTAACAGACCGATGAACGGAACATATATTCTTAAATCCGAATCTCCCATGGGTCCGTTCGATTTCCACAGTGAGGGTTCTATAACTCCTGTTGAATGGTCGAGCCTTGACGGTACATTTTATGTTGAAGACGGAAAGCCGTATATGGTTTTCTGCCATGAATGGACACAGATCAAAGACGGCGAGATCTGCGGCGTTGAACTTTCCGAGGATCTTTCAAAACCTGTTGGCGAACCGTTCTTTATTCTTCGTGCATCCGAACAGCCGCATGTTAAGGGTATGGGATCTGACAGCTTTGTTACCGACGGTCCGTTTATGTTTAAAAACTCCGACGGTAAGCTTCTTATGATCTGGTCAAGCTTTGGTGCGCTCGGTTATCTCGAAGCTATCGCATATTCCGAAGGAGGCGTTAAAGGCCCGTGGAAATTATCCGACAAGCTTCTTTTTGAACAGGATGGCGGTCACGGTATGATCTTTAAGGCTCTTGACGGTTCACTTAAATTTATCTGCCACCAGCCCAATAATTCTCCTAACGAGCGTCCTGTATTGGTCGATATCGAGGAAAAAGACGGCTTTCTTTACCGCATATAAATAATTGTATAACAAGTAAGGGACAGGTTTATATACCTGTCCCTTTATGTTTTATTGTTCATTTTTTGATAAAGAATGCAGCGGTGCACATTTTTACAAAAGTATTTTTATCGTGTACTGTATTATACTTGCCGTTTATCAATGCAGAGGAGCTGTTCGCTTCAACGGTAAACCGTGAACCATCTGTGAGATCGTATGTTATTTTTACAAGCATAGGTTCGTCGGTTGATCTTTTGATCGGAGAAGTTCGTAAATAACCCAAAAGCGCCAATGTCAATTCAATATTCTTTTTATCTGTAAATTCTTTTGTTTCGTTAGGGTAATTTATGTGTTCGATTTTAACACGTTTAACGTTTACCGACTTTGGTTTGCCTGATATCGGTATGCCGTCTATAAATAAACTTGCCGTTGTTGCTAAAACGGTCGAAGCGATAAGGGATACTGCAAGCTTTGTTGTTTTCTTCATTTTTTACGTCCTTTTTATCTGTGGATGTACATTCTTGATTCGTAATCCTCGCCGTCTCCGTTTGCCATACAGAAAAACTCCCATCCGTATCTTTCATAAAATCCGGTATGATCTGTTAACAAATAAACAGGAGATATTCCTTTTTCTCGCAGGTCTTCAACTGCCATGTTTAGCAGATTTCCCGCGATTCCTTTTTTGCGGTGCGATTCTTCGGTGTAAACAGCGCAAATATTTGGAGAAAGATCTTTTCTGTTGTGAAAATCGTTTTCTATAACACCAAGCCCGCCAACTATTTTTTCTCCGTCCATGCAAAGATACCAGCCAAGCTCGGTCTCTTTTTTCAGATAAGCATTCATGCATTCAAGGTATGCTTCTTTGGGAACTTTCCATTTACTGCAAAACCATTCTGCTGCAACGTCAGTCAGATCAGGGCGTTGTCTGAGTATGATGTAATTATAAGAAAACACTGTTTTTCTCCTTAACGTGCGGTGTTTCTTTTAAATAAACAAAGAAGCATGACAGCGATAGCCATAATTCCTGAATATATAGGATAATATGAGTCTGAAGTATCCGGATTATTGAAATACAATATCTCATCGGTAACTGTGTCCGAAAGATTTTCGCCGATCTCAACGGTTATTTTGTGTTCTCCGACAACGTTTCCGTTTTTATCGTATTCCTCAACAATCGCATAACCTGATCCTGTACAAGTGTCAAGATCATACTCTTTCAAAACAATATCCAAAGTATGAAGATATTCTGCATTCTGAGAATATTTCTTATATCCGCAATTTATATTATCCGAAAGAAGATATCCTCTTATGACATTGCAAATATAATCTCTGAACACTTGCTCGACATTTTCTTCATTCCTTAACGAGGGTTTAATACCGATCGTATATTCGATATAATCAATTCTCCAGGAATCGTTATATTTTCCCAATCCGACAGTGTCCTCAGACCATATGTCTCCGTTGTCATAATGCTCGGAAGCTGACACTGTAAGATAATTATCTTTTTGTTCGATGGTCTCGATAGTGTCAACTCGAAAACCGCCTTCACCATAATTGCCAAGCAATTCTCTTACATATAATTGTCCGTTCAGATTCA